>DASSGQ010000293.1:0-4255 GCA_035693385.1 Mycobacterium sp. | reverse complement strand
CCACTGGTCGGTATCAGGGAGCTTGGATGCGCGCGTCGAGGCGCCGGGAGGCTCCGGCTCCTCCGTGTTCGTGTAGCCGTTTATCGCGCATGCATTTGAGTCTGAATGGGTCTACTGACATTAATCTGATAACGCGGCCCGGCTGGATGGTCGTGCGCCGAGCCAAAAACATCACCCTGACCGTGGCCGCCGACCACTTCGGCGTTTGGCCCTCGGTCATCTCCCGCCTCGAACGCGGATTCCAGCGCAACGACACCTAGCCACCAACTACGGCAAATGGCTCAACGCCGCCTGACAAACGCCCTTGAAACCGACAGGAGCATCAACCTTTTCGGCGGGTCACCGGTTGTGGCCATCGACTGCCCGCGGCTACGGCACCCGCGTGCGATGTCGCTTGTCGTGGGGCGGGACACCGTTCACGCCGCCGATCGACTCCGCATACGTGCCCACCGCGAACGCCGCGCCAGAACCCATGACCGCCAAGGCTTCCCGGTTGATGTTGTCGACCGTGTCGCGGGGGCTCTGGTAATTGGGATCGAACGGAGCACCTGGCTGACCGCCCCACAGCCTGGCCTGCACTGTGGTTTTGGCCTGCGAAGCGCCGGTGGTCACCCCTCCGACCGGCACGCCCGCGACCATGAAGGGGCGGTAATCGGCCCTGGTGCTCAGCGGCATATCGGCGGGCCGCTTACCGGCCAGGCTCAGATATCCGGCCAGGGTCCGCTCGATGCCGGCCGAACCTTCGGGCACGTCTGCGAATGTGATTCCGGGTGTGGGCGGGCCGGACTGGTCGCCATCGTCGGTGAAGAACCCGGCGTTGGGCGAGCCCAGCATGGTGAAGTCCAGGTACATCGCGATGTCGTTGAGTTGATCGCGGTCCATGCCAACGACGTAATCCATGGCGCCGTTGATCCCGTCCTCCTCGGCCCCCCAGAACACGAACCGCACCGCGTTGTTCAGCGGAGCCAGCGGGCCCAGCTGCAGCGCCGTTTCCAGCACGGCGGCCACGCCGGTGCCATCGTCGTTGATGCCCGGACCGCCGCGCGGGCTGTCCAGATGCGCACCGACCATGATCACCTCGTTCGATGAGCCGGTTTCGGTCTGCGCCAGCACGTTTCGCGATGTGATCTTGATGATCTCGGCGTCCAGCACCAGACGTATCGGCGCGCTATTGCGTGCCAGCGCGCTGGCGCCGACGGGGCCGACGATGGCGACCGGCACGGTGAGCTGTTTGAAGTAACCCGGGGTGAACAGCTTCGGCGGGGCGCCCTGGCCATTGGGCGCGCTGATCACGATCAGCCCGGCCGCACCCTTGGCCACCGCGCTGTTCTGTTTGTCGACCACCGAGCAACCGGCGTCGTCGACGACGGCGATCGCCCCCTTGGGTACGACGGCCGGGTAGTCGCCTACCGCGCAACCCGACGGTTGCGTGGGCCGGACCGGCTGCCCGGTCAGGCCGCCGGCCGGTGTCCGGACCAGCAGCGACGCCTGGTCGACCTGATACGTGCGGCCGGCCACCGTCAGTGCCGGGTTGCCGGGCGCAACGTTGTACAGTCGGTCGAACTGCGGCGTCGATACCTTAAAACCCTTGTCCCGCAAAGCTTTCGCCACGTAATCGACACTCGCGTCGTAGCCCGGCGTGCCCTCCGCCCGGTTCCCGTGGTTGGCGTTGGCGATGTCCTGCAGCGCGTGCAGGTGGGTGAACATCCGGTCCGCGGTCACCTTTGCGGCCAATCCCCGACCCAGGTCCGGCGCGGCAGACGGCGACACCCGGCACGGGGACGAGCATCCCGCCACCAGCCCGGTCAGCACCAACACCGAGCCCAGTCGCCGAATCACCGTTCCCATCATGGCTTAGCGATCACGTGACGGGTACGGGCGGCCATGGCTGGAACCCCATTTCGGCCGCTGACGTCCTGCGCATACAACGCCAGCGCGTAGGCGACCCCACCCCCGTTGATGCCCAGCGAGGTGCGGTCGACGTGGTCAAGGGTGTCTGTTTTCTGGTGATAGTTGGGATCGAAGGGCTCGTTGGCGGTGCCGCCCCAGAGCTTGGCCTCCTCGGCGGACTTCTTGGACTCGGCGCCGGAGAACAGGCCGCCCGCCGGGATGCCGGCCAGGGTGAATCCGTCGTAGTCCGAACGACCGTCGAACGAGGTGTCCTCTGCGGTCTTTCCGGCCGACTTCAAGTACGCGACCAGGGTTCGCTCGATGCCGGCCGATCCTTCCGGAACCACCGGCCGGCCGCGGGTGTCCGATGGCAACGACTGGTCCCCGTCGTAGGTGAAGTAACCGGGGTTGGGCGACGCGAGCATGTCGAAGTTGAGGTACAGCGCAATGTCTTTGAGCCCATCCAGGTCCAGTGACTCCACATAGTTGTGCGACCCGATCAGTCCAAGTTCCTCTGCGCCCCAGAAACCGAACCGCACCGCATTGTGCACCTGAGGTGAATTCCCCAGCTGGACAGCGGTTTCCAGGACCGCGGCCACTCCCGACCCGTCGTCGTTGATGCCCGGCCCCTCGGGCACACTGTCCAGATGCGCGCCCGCCATCACCACGTCGGTGGGCGACCCCGTCTTGGTTTGCGCGATGACGTTGCGCGCCTTGAAACTCTGGACGCGCGCATTGAGCTTGATGGTCGTCGGTCCCGGCTGCGTGCGAAGCTGCGATCCGATCGACTTGGTGACACTCACCACCGGGATCTTCACGTCGTTGTTTTCGCCCAGGGTTCCGCCCATCTGCTGCTCGTCGACGTTGTCGGCGACGATCATCGCGACAGCGCCGCGCTGCGCCGCGGCTTTCTCCTTCTGGGCGAACGGGCAACTGCCGCGGTTCACCAGCACCACCGCGCCTTGCACCGCAAGGCCGTCAAAGTCGGATGCGGCGCAGCCGAGGTTGTCCCCGCTGGACGCGACTGCCAGCGGCCCGCTCACCCCGTCGGGCGGGGTGCCGAGCGTGAAGTCCAGTGCACCCGCCTCTACGGTCTTGCCGCCGACGGTCACGGCCGGCTTGTCGGCGTGCGACACCCGCCCCGAGAACTCGGGCGTTTGGACGTCAAAGCCACTGTTGCGCAACGTGTTAACCACATAATCGACGCTGGCGTCATAACCGGGGGTGCCTACCGCACGGGTGCCGTTATTCGCGTTGGCAATATCCTGGAGCTTCGACAGGTGCGCCATCATCGCCTCGGTCTTGACCTTGTTGCGTATTGCGGTGGCGAAATCGCCCGCGGCGGAGTCGCCGGCCGCCGGCTGCGAGTTCTCGCAACGGCGAACACAGGCGGTCAGTAATGCGGTCAGGGCGACCACGGCCAACACCGCCGGAATCGTCCTGGATTTGTTTACCATCGCGCCCAAGGTTAGAGGATCAACACCCACTGGGATCAGACATATAGCGCGTCGAATGGCGCAAACGGGATGTTGCGCACCAAAAACCACGCGCCCACCAACAACAGCGTCACCAGAGCCGACCATCGCCGGTGCTGCCAGCCCCTGATCCGTCGGCCGGTCAGGCGCCCGTAGGTCCACGTCACGTACGCCCACACCAACAACACGAGTGCCACCAGGGCCAGGGCGTTGAACCTGGCGGCGGCCACCACATCGCCGTGCAGCAGCGAATACAGCATTCGTGCGCTACCGCACCCTGGGCAATCGATACCCAAGAGCGCCTTGGTGGGACATACCGGCAGCGGGCCACCCGGCGTTGTCGGGTCACTCGCCCAAGCCACCGCGCAAACCAAACTTGTGGACGCCGCCACCAGCAGCGGCGCACCAAGAGCAAACGGCACCGATCGGTGGCGCAGGTGCCCCACGGGCGGAGGCGGCGGCTGTGCCATGGATCGTCCAGTCGAGGGAGTTAACTGCGGTAAAGCGCTAGTCACCTTACCTGAGCCGGCGCCGGCGCCGGCAGTGCCTGAAGCAAAGTCCACTATTTTTCCGCCGACTGGGCGACGGGCATGCAATTAGGCGTGGGACGCCGATTCGGCGGCATTCGCCCCGAGTGACGGCGCTCGTTGTGAGCGTCAAAATCCCTGGCAATTAACCGGTTTGCCGATCGGATTGCCTAATGGCGCCGCGAGAGTTTGCGCAATCACCGCAGCGCAGCAACATTGCGTGGATACCGCGGGAAGGATGCCCAGACAGAAAATTTCCGGCGGAATGTGTTGCATAGTCAGGACGTAGCCCTACGATCCCATTTAGCAAAAGCACTGTTTCCGGCGAGGAACGCAAAATACACTCCTGGATGTCAGCGCACC
>DASSGQ010000292.1:0-3263 GCA_035693385.1 Mycobacterium sp. | reverse complement strand
CGTTCCCGACGCGATCGAGCCGATCGCCGAACTCACTCAAGCCTTGCAACATCAACGCGACAGGATCAGCCATTTCGCAGTCATACCCCCCCAAGGGCTGCGCCGGTAGCCCTATCAGTACGAGGGCAGGCTCGGATCGATCTGATTCACCCAGGCGATGACCCCGCCCTGTACGTGCACGGCATCGCGGAAGCCGGCCGACTTCACTGCTGCCAAAGTCTCAGCCGAGCGCACCCCGGTCTTGCAATACATCACGATCTGTTTGTCCTGCGGCAGCATGGCGAGGGCATCGCCACGCAAGATCTCATCCTTGGGGACGAGCGTCGCGCCTGGAATCCGCACGATCTCCCACTCCGCCGGCTCGCGCACATCAACCAGGAAGATCGGCTTGTCGGCGTCGATGAGATCCTTCAGTTCCGACGCGGTGATAGTGGATCCGGCGGCGGCCTGCTGCGCCTCCTCGCTCACGACGCCGCAGAACTCCTCGTAGTCGATGAGCTCCGTCACCGTCGGGTGGTCTCCGCATACCGCGCAGTTCGGGTCCTTGCGGACGGTGATCTTGCGGTATTCCATTTCCAGCGCGTCGTACACCATGAGCGAGCCGACCAAAGGCTCACCGATCCCGGTGATCAGCTTGATTGCCTCGTTGACCTGGATGGACCCGATCGACGCGCACAGCACACCGAGGACACCACCCTCGGCGCACGACGGCACCATGCCGGGCGGCGGCGGCTCCGGGTACAGGCAGCGATAGCACGGGCCCTCATCGGCCCAGAACACGGCCGCTTGACCGTCGAAGCGGTAGATCGACCCCCACACGTACGGCTTGTGGAGCAGGACGCAGGCGTCGTTGACCAAGTAGCGCGTAGCGAAGTTGTCGGTTCCGTCGATGATCAGGTCGTACTGTGCGAACAACTCCATGACGTTCGAGGAGTCGAGGCGTTCTTCGTAGAGGTTCACGGTCACGAACGGGTTGATTTCGCGCACCGAATCCCGGGCCGACTCGCCCTTCGACCGGCCGACATCACTTTGACCGTGGATGATCTGCCGCTGCAGGTTCGACTCGTCGACCACATCGAATTCGACGATGCCCAAGGTGCCGACACCGGCGGCGGCCAGGTACATCAGCGCGGGCGACCCGAGCCCGCCGGCGCCGACGCACAGCACCTTGGCGTTCTTGAGCCGCTTCTGCCCGGCCATGGCAACGTCCGGAATGATCAAGTGGCGGCTGTATCGGCGAACCTCGTCCACAGATAGGGACTCGGCCGGCTCCACGAGCGGTGGCAACGACACGACGTGGGTTTCCTTTCGGCGGGTACTCAACCTTGGATAACCCCGATCATCCCAGCGTCATTCCGGACGGGCGACCGCACGAGACGATCGATCAGGTGCCGGGCTGCTCGACGCCAGGGGCATCCGAGGCGCCCGGCGGGTAGGGCCACGGATTGGCTTGGCAGGTCTTGCCGTTCGCCGCTTTGAGGCTGATCGTCTGCTGCATCATGACCGGCGCAAACCCGTTCTTGAGGCAGGCGTGGGCGTGACTATGGCCGAGCGCATGCCCAGACTCGTGGTTGACCATGTACAGGTGGTATATGGCGAGATCGCCCACGTAGGCCATATCACCGCGAATCCAGCGGGCGACGTTCAGCACCACCCGCTGGTCATGTGCCGCCGCATAGCAGGACGTCTCGATCTTCAGCTCGTAGCCGCACAAGGCCCGAACAGTCATGGCCGACGTCAGCGTGATGTGAAACTCCACCGGACCGCTGTCGACCCGCTGCAATGCCACCCCCCTGCCGTGACCGGTCCAGCTCTGCGGGTTGTCCAACGCGGCCTGCACGGTCGTCGCGAAGGTAGCTGGATTGATACCGGTCACGCCGTCTTCGATGTCGATCGTGTAGCGGTGCAGGGCGCCGGTCCCAACGACCGGACCCGTGCCTGGGACGACGCGGAAGGTGCCCTTACCCCGCTGGGTATAAGGGCCGCCCGGGGGTAGAGCGTCGGAGGCCAGCACTTCACGTTGCACGGCCGAGCCGGCCTTGTCCGGCATCATCGGGGTATCGGTCGGTGCTGCCCGCGGCGGCCCGGCACCGGCTAGCGAGGCACCCGAGGCCCCAGCGGCGGAAGCGGGACGGGGCGGCCCGCCCGGCTCGTTCATCCGCATGAGGGCGACGATCGTGATGACGATCAGCAGCGGTAGCGCGTATGCGCGCCATCCGTACTCGCGCACAAAACGGCGCAGACGACCCGGCGAGCGTTCGCCGGACGGGCCGGCATCGTAGGAGCTGCTGGGCCGGCCCGCATCGTACGAGCTGGCGGAACGCCGGATGGCACGACCGGCGCGGGGGCCGTTCACCCAATCCTCGCGGGGCAGGGTCGCCAAGCGTGGTCGGGTCGGTTCCGGCACCGACAAAGCCTCCCACAGCCGGTCGAGCCTGGCGTCATCGTGTCAGCGGGCGCGCCGCCATGTCACGGCCGGGTGCTGAGCACGTCCGGCGTGTCGTCGAGAAGGGCGAGCACTGCGCGAGCCACCGTCCCCGGCTGTTCCATCTGGGCGACGTGTCCGACGTCGCGGATCACCAGCAGCCGCGCACCCGGAATGGCCCTCGCGGTGCGGGCGGCGCGAGTGACATTCACCAACCGATCCCGATCACCCCAGACCACGAGCGTCGGCGCCTTGATCGCGCCCATGCGCGCCCACATGCGGCTGGCACCCGGCGCGAGATACGAGGCCACCAGGCCGCGTAAGGACCGAATGACAGCGTCGCTCGCCCACCCCAACCGAGCGCGGTAACGAATCTCGGCCACCGCTTCGGTCAGACGTTCGGGCGGCACGGACCCTGGATCAGCGAAACACAACCGAAGCATTCGGCGCACTCTGATCTCGGGACTCCCCTGTTCGAGCCGCCGAAGCAGAGCAGTCCCCAAACCGGGCAGCATCATGAGCGGCAACACCGGATCTTGGCGTCGCCAGCGCGGCCGAAGATCCGGCACCGCTGGCGAAACGAGCGTCAAGGTCCGCACCAGGTCAGGGCGGCTTGCCGCGACGACGATCGCGATGGCGCCACCCATCGAGTTGCCGAATAGGTGGACCGGGCCGCGCTTGACGTATTCCAGGTACTCGATCACCGCCCGAACATGCGAGCGCAGTGAATAGTCGTCGTCCGGTGGTGGGAACGATCGGCCGAAGCCGGGCAAGTCCAGCGCCTCACCAGCGAGCCGGGGCGACAACAACCCGGCTAGATCGGTCCAGTTCGTCGACG
>DASSGQ010000291.1:0-17225 GCA_035693385.1 Mycobacterium sp. | reverse complement strand
GGCCCCAGGGGTCGGTCTCGTAGACAGGGGATACAGCTACCAGCTCGCCCTCGAGGCCGTCGACGACCGACTGCAGCCGTGCCAGCCGATCGCCGAGATTGGAGCCGACGGACAGCACCACGCGGCTCATGGGCGCCACGTCTCAATGCCGGCCCGAAAACCATCCGGGCCGGCATCATCGTGGTCGTCGCGGCTCATAACGCCCCGCCGGCGGGGATCACCGAACCACGACCGCCGCGCCGCGACCGCCGAACCACCACCGCGACGTCGGCGAACTGATGCGGAATGGGAGCCCGCGGCTTGTGCAAAACCACCTCGACGGCGTGCACGCGGTGGTCGGCCATCACCTGGTCGGCGATGTCGCCGCCCACGGCTTCGATCAGGTTCCGCGGCGGGCCCGCGACGACGTCGGCCGCCAGCTGGGCCAGCGCGGCGTAGTCGTAGGTGTCCGCCAGATCGTCGCTGGCGCCGGCATCGGCGAGGTCGATCCAGACGGTGATATCGACGACGAAGTCCTGCCCGTTGGCGCGCTCGTGATCGAAGACTCCATGCCTGCCCCGAATTGTCAAGCCGCGCAACTCGATTCGATCAGCCATCGCATCCCGTCCAGGCCCCGACGACCTTGAGCGCATCGACCGAGGCCCGCACGTCGTGCACGCGCACACCCCAGGCCCCGTGCAGCGCGGCCAGCGCCGAAATCGTCGCGGTCGCTGTCTCGCGCCCGTCGGGCGGTCGTGGCGACCCGTCCGGCGCGGCCAACAACGTACCCAGGAAGCGCTTGCGCGAGGCACCCAGCAGGACCGGAATCCCGGTCGCGACCAGCTGCGGTAACGCATGCAGCAGCGCCCAATTGTGTTGTCCCGTCTTGGCGAACCCGAGTCCGGGATCGATCACCAGCTGGGCGGGATCCACACCCGCGGCCACCGCGTCGTCGACGGCGGCGAGCAGCTCGGCGCGCACCTCGGCCACCACGTCGCGGTAATGCGGGGCCTCATGCGGGCGGTCGAACGACACGGGCCGCCAGTGCATCAACACCCAGGGCACGCCGGCTTCGGCCAGCAGCGGTGCCATCGCGGGATCGGCTCGCCCACCCGACACGTCGTTGACGATCCGCGCTCCGCTCTGCAGCGCCGCGCGCGCCACCTCGGCGTGCATCGTGTCGATGCTCACGGTAATACCCTGTGCCGCAAGTTCTTTGACGACAGGCAACACGCGAGACGCCTCAACCCGAGGATCGACTCGGGTGGCGCCGGGACGGGTCGACTCGCCTCCGACGTCGACGATCTCGGCGCCTTCGGCCGCCATTGCCAGACCATGCGCGACGGCGTCGTCGGCATCCAGGTAGCGGCCACCGTCCGAGAATGAATCGTGCGTGATGTTCAGAACTCCCATAACCTGCACGGGCGCCGGACTCACTTATGCAGGATGAGGTCGAGCGCTTCGGCCCGAGATGCGGCGTTGGTTTTGAACAGCCCACGCACCGCGGACGTCGTCGTGACGGCACCGGGCTTGCGCACTCCGCGCATCGCCATGCAGAGGTGCTCGGCCTCGATGACGACGATCGCCCCGCGGGGATCGAGCTTCTTCACCAGGGCATCGGCGATCTGGCTGGTGAGCCGCTCCTGCACCTGCGGCCGCTTGGCGTAAAGGTCGACCAGGCGCGCGATCTTCGACAGGCCGGTCACTCTGCCCTCGTCACCGGGGATGTAGCCGACGTGGGCCACGCCGTGGAACGACACCAGGTGATGTTCGCAAGTGGAGTACAGCGGGATCTCCTTGACGATCACCAGCTCGTCGTGTTCTTCGTCGAACATGGTGTTCAGCACCGTGTCTGGGTCGGTGTAGAGCCCGGCGAACATCTCGCGGTAGGCCCGGGCGACGCGGGCCGGCGTGTCCTGCAGACCGTCTCTTTCCGGGTCTTCGCCGATCGCCAACAGCAACTCGCGGACCGCGGCCTCGGCACGTTGCTGGTCGAACGTCCGTATGCGGAAGGGCGCGGTGCGGGAGTCCGGCCCCAGATCCGGCCCCAAGTCCGGGAGAGCCATCGAATCCTCCGTTCGTCAGCCGTGGGCCGGCGGGTTGGACCGGCTCACCCCGTCATCCGGCTGGTCAGGGGACTTTCCGGCGTCCGCGTCGGACGGACCGGGCGCTGCATAGGGCGGGTAGGCGGGGTACGAGGGGTGGGCCTGACCGTGCTGGCCGGGCTGAACGTGCGGGCCCGGGTACCCCGGATAGCTCCCGGCGGGCTGCGGCCAATAGGGCTGCTGCGGAGACTGCGCGGGCGGATGCCAAGAATTCGGTTGTTGTTGCTGTGGCGGCCATCCTGGCGCATACCAGCCGGCCGGGGCACCGTAGTCGGGCTGGGTAGCACCAGGTGGCGTGGCCTGGCGATTACCCGCCCCGTGGCCATCGTGAAAACCGTTGCCGCCATGAGCGTTTCGGTCGGCGTCCGTTTGCCCGGCCTCGACGGCCTGGCTGGCTTGGGCGATGGCCGCCTTGAAGGCCGGCTCGACGACCGGCGGGGGCCACGGCTCGCCACGCTCGATGGCAAGCTCGCCGGGCGTCTTGATCGGCGGTTTGTCCGACGGGATGCGGCCACCGAAGTCGTCGAACATGGTTAGCCGGGGGCGCTTTTCGACGTCGCCGAAGATCGCTTGCAGCTCGGGCCGGTGCAGGGTTTCCTTTTCCAGCAGCTCGCCCGCCAGGGCGTCGAGCACGTCGCGGTATTCGGTGAGGATCTCCCACGCTTCGGTATGCGCCGCCTCGATGAGCTTGCGGACCTCGTCGTCGATGTCGCGCGCGACTTCGTGGGAGTAGTCGGCCTGCGTGCCCATGGTGCGGCCGAGGAACGGGTCGCCGTGTTCGGTGCCGTACTTGACGGCGCCGAGCTTGGAGCTCATGCCGAATTCGGTGACCATCGAGCGGGCGATTTTGGTGGCCTGCTCGATGTCCGACACAGCACCGGTGGTCGGCTCGCGGAACACCAGTTCCTCGGCGGCGCGACCTCCCATCGCGAACACCAGCTGCGCGATCATCTCCGAGCGGGTGCGTAGCCCCTTGTCTTCCTCAGGCACCGCGACGGCGTGGCCACCGGTGCGTCCCCGGGCGAGGATCGTCACCTTGTAGACGGGGTCGATGTCCGGCATCGCCCAGGCCGCCAGCGTGTGCCCGCCCTCGTGGTAGGCGGTGATCTTCTTTTCCTGCTCGCTGATGATCCGGCCCTTGCGGCGCGGGCCGCCGATCACCCGGTCCACCGCCTCCTCCAACGCGGGGCCGGTGATGACGGTGCCGTTCTCGCGGGCGGTCAGCAGCGCCGCCTCGTTGATGACGTTGGCCAGGTCGGCGCCGGTCATGCCGACGGTGCGCTTGGCCAGCCCGTCCAAGTCGGCGTCGGGAGCGATCGGCTTGCCCTTGGAATGCACTCGCAGCACCGCGCGGCGACCGGCCAGGTCCGGGTTGGACACCGGGATCTGCCGGTCGAAACGGCCGGGGCGCAATAGCGCGGGGTCCAGGATGTCGGGCCGGTTGGTGGCGGCGATCAGGATGACGCCGGCGCGCTCGCCGAAACCGTCCATCTCCACCAGCAACTGGTTGAGTGTCTGCTCGCGCTCGTCG
Source organism: Mycobacterium sp. (assembly GCA_035693385.1). Lineage (GTDB taxonomy): Bacteria > Actinomycetota > Actinomycetes > Mycobacteriales > Mycobacteriaceae > Mycobacterium. The sequence continues at coordinate 13,610 of DASSGQ010000291.1, read as the reverse complement.
TGGCCGCCGCCCAGCCCGGCGCCGCGCTGGCGGCCCACCGCGTCGATCTCGTCGACGAAGATGATGCACGGGCTGTTCTGCTTGGCCTGCTCGAACAGGTCGCGCACTCGCGAGGCGCCGACACCGACGAACATCTCGACGAAGTCGGAGCCGGAGATGGTGAAAAACGGCACCCCAGCCTCGCCAGCCACGGCGCGGGCCAGCAACGTCTTGCCCGTCCCCGGCGGCCCGTAGAGCAGCACGCCCTTGGGGATTTTGGCGCCCAGTGCCTGGTACCGCGCCGGGTTCTGCAGGAAGTCCTTGATCTCGTAAAGCTCCTCGACGGCCTCGTCGACGCCGGCGACGTCGGCGAACGTGGTCTTGGGCATGTCTTTGGAGAGCTGCTTGGCCCGCGACTTGCCGAACCCGAAGCCCATCCGGGCGCCGCCCTGCATCCGGGAGAACATCACGAACAGGCCCACCAGCAACAGCAGCGGCAGCACGTAGACCAGCAGCTCGCCCAGGATGCTGCCCTCGTTGACGGTTGTGCTGACTTTGGCGTTCTTGGCGGTGAGCGCGTTGAGCAGGTCGACGGCGTAGCCGGTGGGGTACTTGGTGATGACCTTGTCAGAGTTGTCGGTGTCGCCGTTGGCCTTCTTCAGCGTCAGCCGCAGCTGCTGCTCGCGATCGTCGATCTGCGCGCTCGCGACGTTGTCGCTGTTGATTTGGGTCATCGCCACCGAGGTGTCGACGGGCTTGTATCCGCGGGTGTCGTCGCTAAAGTAAAAGAACGACCAGCCGAGCAGCACGATCACAGCGATCGCAGTGAGCGTGCGAATCACGTTTTTCCGGTTCATCAATCATCGGCCTTGCCGGCCAGGTCCTTCCCCGATAGGCGAAGCTGGAAAAGTCCAGGCTACCGCTAGTGGTGATCGCCAGCTCCGGCAGAGCCGGGGCGCAGCGGGTCACCACCTTGCTGCCCAGACAACGACCGGGAGTTCCCGGTGAGGCATCGACATGGCCCTGGGCTTGGCGCACCACGCGGGTCGCCGGGCCACGTTCAGCCGTTAGTCGTAATAGCGAGCCTCGACCACGTTGCCGTCCGGATCAGAGAAGTAATAACCCTGGGGCGCCCATCCGCGGGCCCCGAAGCTAGGGCTCAGGCGCGCGCTGGTGTCCACGCCTTCTGCCCGCAGACGCTGGTCCAGTGCGTCGTACTCCGACTTCGAGAACGCGATGCAGACGTGATTGACCTGATGCCCGGCACTTCCGCCGACCCCGGTCAGCGACTCGGTGCCGGCACTGTTGTCCACCGGCGACAGGTCGATGATCGAGTCCTCGCAGACACGCACACTCGGGAACGGCGCTTCCCCGGCGGCGAACTCGTCGAACCGTACCGGCGAGAGCCCGACAACTCTGGTGTAGAAGTCCATCGAAGCCTGCAGATTGTGTGTCCATAAGACGATATGGTCTAGCCGCCTCACGCGAGTCACCTGCTTTCCTGTGATGCCCCAACCCCGATATCTACCAGGCGGTCAGCCCTTCTCAGCCCGGGATCGTTGTGATTTGGTGAGATCGTGCCCATATCAACCGAACGGTTAGTAGATACCAACGGTGTGCAGCTGCGGGTGACCGAAGCGGGAGATCGCGGCGCACCCGTGGTGGTCCTGGCCCACGGCTTTCCGGAGCTGGCGTATTCGTGGCGCCATCAGATACCCGCCCTCGCCGAGGCGGGCTACCACGTGCTGGCGCCCGATCAGCGCGGCTACGGCGGCTCATCTCGTCCGGATGCGATCGAGGCCTACAACATTCGCGAGTTGACCGCCGATGTGGTCGGCCTCCTCGACGACGTCGGTGCCGAGCGTGCGGTCTGGATCGGTCACGACTGGGGTGCCGCCGTGGTGTGGAACGCTCCGCTGCTGCACCCCGACAGGGTCGCGGCCGTCGCCGCGTTGAGCGTCCCGGTGGTGCCCCGCGCAAAGGTGCCCCCGACACAGGCCTTCCGCGCCACCTTTGGCGAGAACTTCTTCTACATCCTCTATTTCCAGGAGCCCGGCGTTGCCGACGCCGAACTCGACGCCGATCCCGCACGTACGATGCGCCGGATGATGGGTGGGTTGACGGTATCCGGCGACCACAGCGCGGGGATGCGGATGGTGGCCCCGGGGCCGGAGGGCTTCCTCGACCGGCTTCCCGAGCCAGAACGGTTGCCGGATTGGCTCAGCCAGGACGAACTCGACCATTACATCAGCGAGTTCGCCCGCACCGGATTCACCGGCGGCCTGAACTGGTATCGCAATTTCGATCGCAACTGGGAGACCACCGCCGAACTGACCGGCGCCAAAATCGCTGTGCCGTCGTTGTTTATCGCCGGCACGGCCGATCCGGTGCTGGCGTTCACCCGCACCGACCGGGCTTTGGAGGTGATTTCCGGACCGTACCGCCAGGTGATGATCGACGGCGCGGGCCACTGGTTACAACAGGAACGGCCCGACGAGGTGAACGCGACCCTGCTGGAGTTCCTCAAGGGATTGGAGCTTCGATGAGCGCGCCACTACGCTTCGGGGTCTTCATCACACCGTTTCATCCCGTTGGCCAATCCCCCACGGTGGCACTGGAATACGACATGGAACGCGTCGTCGCGCTGGACCGTCTCGGATTCGACGAAGCCTGGTTCGGCGAACACCACTCCGGTGGCTACGAGCTGATCGCCTGCCCGGAAGTGTTCATCGCGGCCGCGGCGGAGCGGACGAAGCACATCCGGCTGGGCACGGGAGTGGTCTCGCTGCCCTACCACCACCCACTGATGGTGGCCGACCGCTGGGTGCTGTTGGACCACCTGACGCGCGGCCGGGTGATGTTCGGTACCGGTCCCGGCGCACTCCCGTCGGACGCGTACATGATGGGCATCGACCCAGTCGAGCAGCGGCGGATGATGCAGGAATCGCTCGAGGCGATCCTTGCGCTGTTCCGCGCCGGACCCACTGAGCGCATCGACCGCCACTCCGACTGGTTCACCTTGCGCGACGCGCAGTTGCACATCCGCCCCTACACCTGGCCCTACCCCGAGATAGCCGCGGCGGCAATGATTTCACCGTCCGGACCGCGCCTGGCCGGTGCACTTGGCACGTCGCTCCTGTCACTGTCGATGTCGGTGCCCGGCGGCTATGCCGCGCTGGAGAACACGTGGGAGGTGGTGCGCGCGCAGGCGGCCAAAGTTGGCCGCGACGAGCCGGACCGGGTGAACTGGCGTGTCTTGAGCATCATGCATATTGGGGACAGCCGTGAGCAGGCGATCGACGACTGCACCTACGGATTGCAGGATTTCGCCAACTACTTCGGCGCGGCCGGATTCGTCCCGCTGGCCAACACCGTAGAAGGCGCCCAGTCACCGCAAGAATTCGTCGAAGACTATGCGGCCAAAGGGAATTGCTGCATCGGGACGCCTGAGGACGCGATCGCGCACATTGAAGATCTGCTCGAACGGTCAGGCGGCTTCGGGACGCTGCTCATGCTCGGTCACGACTGGGCTTCGCCGGAAGCGACTTACCACTGCTATGACCTGATGGCCCGCAAGGTGATTCCACATTTCAAGGGACAGCTCGAAGCAGCGCGATCGTCGCACGACTGGGCCAGAGGCAAACGCGACCAGCTGATCGGCCGCGCCGGCGAAGCGGTGGTGAAAGCCATCACCGAGCACGTCGACGAACAGAAAAGCGTGGGAAACTGATGCGCGCTGCGGTATTACGAGACGGCCGGATGGTCTATCGGGACGACGTGCCCGAGCCGGTACCCGAACCCGGCCAGGTGCTCGTTGCCGTGCGAGCGTGTGGAATCTGCGGTTCCGATTTGCATTTCGCCGCCCACGGCGCGGAGGTGTTGGCGCTGGGCGATCGGTTGGGCGGTGGTGCCGCCTCGGGAATGAACCTCGATATGACCAGCGACGTCTTCATGGGTCACGAATTCAGCGCCGAGGTGCTCGAAGCCGGGCCCGACACCGAAACGCATCCACCCGGAACCCCGGTCACGTCGATTCCAGTGTTGCTGTCCGCCAAGGGCGTCCAGCCGATCGGCTACAGCAACAGCACGCTCAGCGGCTACGCCGAGCGGATGCTGCTCTCGGCGCCGCTACTCTTGCCCATCCCCAACGGGCTTGACCTCAAACACGCCGCGTTGACCGAACCCATGGCGGTGGGGTTGCACGCCGTCAACAAATCGGACATCGCGCCGAACGAGACCGCCCTGGTGCTCGGTTGCGGACCGATCGGCATCGCCATCATCGCAGCACTTCGCGCGCGAGGCATCGAAACCATTGTGGCATCCGACTTTTCGCCTATACGGCGGGAGCTCGCCGCCACGATGGGTGCCCACCGGACGCTGGATGCGGCGCAGGGCTCACCGTTCGACACCGTCAAGGCCGCGGTCGTGTTCGAGGCGGTCGGAGTGCCTGGAATCATCGACGACGTGTTGCTGCGGGCGCGGCCGGGCACCCGTCTGGTGGTTGCCGGGGTGTGCATGCAGCCCGACACCGTGCATCCATTTTTCGCGATCGCCAAAGAGATCAACGTGCAGTTCGTATTCGCCTACAGCCCGGACGAATTCGCCGACTCGCTGCGTGCGCTGGCCGAAGGCGAGATCGACGTCGCCCCGCTGATCACCGGAGAAGCGGGCCTGGAGGGGGTCGGCCAGGCCTTCGACGACCTCGCCGACCCCGAGCGACACTGCAAGATCCTCGTTACGACTTAGGCTCCAGTTGGATGCCTCACCGCCGACCCCGATGCCAGCATTGTTGGATGGGTAACCGATGCGCCCGGATTGCTGCCCGCCTCGGCAGGATGAGCGGAGATCTGGCGGCGGACGGCGTGATAAGCAGTTGGCTGAGGGCACGGGCAGTCTCGGAAGCGACACCCTCAGATTGCCGGTCTAAGCTGCGGCTGTTGCGCAGCTAGCGATCGCGCTGCGAGGTTGCACTGCGCGGGATACGGCCGCGGACGAGGAGGACATCATGAAAGCGAAACTGGACACGATGGCGGTGATCTCCGGGGCCATCGCAATTGCGATCTGGGTTCTGGTTGTCTGGACGGCCGTCGCGGCGATCGTCGCACACGTCTGATCCCGCTGTTCATCTGCGACCGTTGGCCGGGGCGAGGCGGGCCATCCCGCGCACGATCCATGGCGTCCGCCTGGCGATCACCTCCACGGCGCGATCCGAGCGGCGCATCGCGGTCCCGCGGTGCGGGGTCGGCGTTGCCGCCAGCACGGCCTCTGCCGATCCCGCCCGTGGGCCGTGGCGATCGACCGCCAGGAGCTGCCAGATGCCGGGCACGCCACGCAACTCAACGCCGCCGCGATCCTCGAAACCCGTGCCCGACCCGACCACGAGGTCAGACACGGTTCGGGACACGAGGATTTCACCGGCCCCGGCCTGACCCATGATCCGCGCCGCGATGTGGACTGCCAGCCCCCCGATGTCGCCGTCCATCAGTTCGCACTCCCCGGTGTGGATGCCGACTCGGATCTGGATGCCCAGGGTCTCGGCGTCACCGCGCAACGCCTCGGCGCAGCGAATGGCCTGCGTCGGCCCGTCGAACGTGGCCAGGTGACCGTCGCCGGTGCTCTTGACGACCGCGCCGCCGAAGCGTTCGGTGAGGTCGGCGGTGACCTCCCCGAAGCGGTGCAGCACCGCGCGCCACCGCTCATCGCCTGTCGCTGCGGCGTGCTGCGTCGAGGCGACGATATCGGTGAACAAGACGGTGCGCAGGGCGCGATGGGACTGCGACGGTGCACCATGGCTGCCGGTCAAAAACTCCTCGATGACGGTCAGGATCGTGTCGGGCTCGGTCAACCAGGGCGCGTGAGCCGCGCCGTCGACCTCGAGGTATCGCGCTGCCGGGAATCCTGGCGGCGAGGAATCGGCCGCACTGCACCGGCATGAGGTCGTCGCGGGCATGGATGACCAGGGTGGGCACGGAGAGCGTCGGCAAAATCCCCCGCACGTCGAGCCGGAAGTTCGATTCAAGCGTCGCCCGAATCATCCCCGGGCTTGCGCACATGCGCTCCAATATCCCGGCCTGCCGTGTCCCGCGGATCGATGGGGCCATCTGGGACATCCACTTCGCCGAAGCGCCGCTGCCCCACGCCGAGCGAACGGCGCGGACGAATTCCTGGAAGTCCGCGATCTGGCTCGACGACGGCGCGTATTCCTCACCGACCTCGGCAAGAACGCGCGCCCGCAGCTCGGCCGGGTCACACTCCAAGTCACCCCAGCTGCCGCCGGGCGAGTGGAGCCGACTGGGTCCCCGACGCACCCGGTCGGTCGCGCTAGTGTCCACACATGCCGATCGGAACGAACGCCCCGAGGTTGGTCCGCACATCGATTGCGGTGGCTGCGGCCGGCTTGGCCGCCGTCGCCACGCTGTCGGGGTGCGTCAAGCACAATCCGGCATCGCCGGCGGCGAATCCGCGTCAAGTGACCGTCGTCGGCTCGGGGCAGGTCCAAGGCGTCCCCGACACCCTGACCGCCGACGCCGGCATCGAGTTCACCGCTCCCGACGTCAGCACCGCGATGAACCAGACCAACGATCGCCAGCAAGCCGTGATCAACGCGCTGGTCGGCGCGGGCCTGGACCGCAAGGACATCGCCACCACCACGGTCACGCTGCAGCCGCAGTACGGCAATCCCGAGCCCAACGGGACCGCCACCATCACCGGCTACCGTGCCACCAACGCGATCCAGGTCAAGATTCACCCCACCGACACCGCGTCACGCATGCTGGCTCTGATCGTCAGCACCGGCGGCGACGCCACCCGGATCAGCTCGGTCAGCTACTCCATCGCCGACGATTCGCAGCTGGTCAAGGACGCCCGCGCGCGGGCGTTCAACGACGCCAAGGGACGCGCCGACCAGTACGCCCAGTTGTCCGGCCTGCGCCTGGGCAGGGTGCTTTCCATTTCGGAGGTCGCCGGCGGCGGACCCGTGGCCGGGGCGCCGCCGGTGCCACAACGCGGCATCGCCGCGGTCCCGCTGGAGCCCGGCCAGCAGACCGTGAGCTTCTCGGTGACCGCGGTGTGGGAGCTGGACTAGTGACGATCGCAAGCGCGGCGTAGCCGGGCGCGGCGGGTCGCCGCCATCGGACTAGGGCCGGCTACGCCTCGTAGATCCTGGGGTCCAAGGTCCCGATGTAGGACAGGTCGCGGTAGCGCTCGTCGTAATCCAGGCCGTAGCCAACGACGAACTCGTTGGGAATGTCGAAGCCCACGTAGGCGATGTTGACGTTGGCGTTCATCGCGTCGGGCTTGCGCAACAGCGTGCACACCCGCAGCGAGCGTGGATGCCGGGTGGTGAGGTTCCGCGATAGCCACGACAAGGTCAGTCCCGAGTCGACGACGTCCTCGACAATCAGCACGTCGCGATCGTTGATGTCGCGGTCCAGGTCCTTGAGGATCCGCACCACGCCCGACGACGAGGTCGAGGACCCGTAGGAGCTGACTGCCATGAACTCGAACTGCGTCGGCACCGGAATCGCGCGAGCCAGGTCGGTGACGAAGATCACGGCGCCCTTGAGCACGGTGATCAGCAGCAGGTCTTGGCCGGTGTCGGCTGCGACGTCCCGATAGTCGTTGCCGATTTGCGCGCCGAGCTCGGCGACGCGGGCCTGAATCTGCTCCGTGGTCAGCAGCACCGACTTGATATCCCCCGGGTACAGCTCCGCGGGGTGAGCGGGGGTGATCGCCGAGGACGTCTGGGTCACGACCACAGAGTGCCACGCGAACGGGCGAATAACCAACGGCAGCCGCGATTTACACAGGCTCGCGCCACAATGTCAGCACACCGTCGCGTCGTCCGGCGATCAATCGCTCGCCGCGCAACGACGAGCCCACGGCCACTCCGCCCTGCCCGCGCCAGGCGGTGACCAGCGTGTCCACGCCGCGAATCTGCTTGTCGGTCAGCCCGGTGGCGCCCCCGGCCAGTAGCCAGCCGCGGATCACCCGGCGTCGCACCGGCCCGGGCAACGCCGCCAAAGCCAGGGCCTGCAGCCCGCGCCCCGCCGTCACCTCGGGCAGCGCATGTGCGGCGAGCGAGTCGATCAGCTGTGAGTCCTCGCGCAACGCCGTCGCGGTGCGGGCCAGGGCCTCGGCCACCCCGCCGCCCAGCACGTCCTCCAGCAACGGCAGCACGTCCAGGCGCAGCCGGGTGCGGGTGAAGCGGCGGTCGGTGTTGTGCGGGTCCTGCCACGCGGTCAGGCCCAGTTCGCGGCACGCGGCGTGCGTCACGCTGCGCCGCACCCCCAGCAACGGACGGCACCACGGTGGGTCGTGCGGCCGCATCCCGGCGATCGAGCGCATCCCGGAGCCGCGGCCCAGCCCCAGCAATACCGTCTCCGCCTGGTCGTCAAGCGTGTGCGCCAACAGCACGGGACCGCGACGGTGCGTGCCCAACGCGGCGTAGCGGGCGGTGCGCGCCGCCGCCTCGGGACCGCCGTCACGGCCAACGTCGACGCAAATCACCTGTGCGTCAACGCATCCCAAATCGACTGCCTGCTTGCGCGCGGTCTCGGCGACGGTGGCCGAGTCGGGCTGCAGACCGTGATCCACGATCAGCGCCGTGGTGGGACGCAGCGGGGCCGCGACCGCGGTGAGCGCCAGCGAGTCCGGTCCGCCGGACAGCGCCACGCACCATTGCTTTTCCGTGGCGAGGTAGGTCTTGGCGAACGCCTCAACCGCCCCGCGCAGCAGCCCTACAGCACCCTGTCGATCCACCGCTGAGGGTCTTCGATCTCGGCGGGCAGTGGCAGCGTTTCGGGGCCCGACCAGATGGTGTTGAACCGCGCCATCCCGACCCGGCCCACCACGTGGTCGACGAACGCTTTGCCGCGGGTGTACTGGCTGAGCTTGGCGTCGAGCCCCAGCAGTGCGCGCAGCAGGCGCTGCAGCGGCGGTTGTTTGCGATGGCGACGCTCGTCGAATCGACGACGGATGGTGGCTACCGACGGCACGACTACCGGCCCGACCGCATCCATCACGTGATCGGCGTGGCCCTCCAGCAGCGTGCCGAGCACCAGCAGCTGATCGAGCGCTTTGCGTTGCGGCTCGGACTGCACGGCGCGCACCAGGCCGAGGATCCCCGGCGAGCTACCGTCGGACAGCGACTCGTCGCCGCGGTTGCGGACGAAGTCGGCGAGCCGCCTGGCCACCTGCCCGATGTCTTCCCCCGCGTCCTGGGTCAGCAGTCCCAACGCCTGCGACATGTAATCCGACAACCAGGGGTTGGCCGTGAACTGGACCCGGTGGGTCACCTCGTGCAGGCATACCCACAACCGGAAATCGGAAGGCTCGACCCGAAGCTGACGCTCGACGGCGAGGACGTTCGGATACACCAGCAGCAGGCAGCCCTCTTTTTCGCCTTGTTTTCGCCCCTCTTTTTGCGAGGCGAACGGATCGTACTGGCCGAGGATCCCGGAAGACACGAACGCCAGCACGGCGCCCGTCTGGGCACCGGTGATGCGGCCGGTGACAAAGCCCCGCGGCTTTTCGCCTCCGTTCGTCATCACCCGCATCGACTCGGCGGCCGCGCCGATCCACTCCCCGCGGTCGACGACCCGGGCGGGCGGAACCACGCCCTTGGTGACCAGGCCCGTGACGTCACGCACCGGGGGTTCTGCCTTCGCGGCCGCACTCGTCAGTTCGTCGACCACCTGGCGGCGGGTGTAGTCGCTGGACGCCGGGCCGGGCCTGGCCAGCCGTTGGCCGACGGTGGCCGCGAACCGCCAGTCGACAGCGGTGCCGACGGTGAGGTTTGACGATGTGGTCATGCGCAGCCGCACGACCAGAGCCTGGCGGCCACGGCGTCCATCGCGTTGCGGCCGTTCGGGCCGGCCGCGTTGGAGATGAACGCGAACGTCAGCACCCGTCCGCTGCGGTCGGTGAGCACCCCGACCAGCGAGTTGATGGCGGTCAACGAGCCCGTCTTGGCACGCAGCCAGCCGGCCGGGCCCTGGTTGGTGGCGGTGTCGACGAAGCGGTCGACCAGCGTGCCGCTGCCGGCGGCGATCGGAAGCAGATCCAGCAGCGCCCGCAGCGCCGGCTGGTCCGGTCCGGCGGCCGCCTGCACCACCCCGTCGAGCGTCTTGGCGGTCAACCGGTCGTCGACCGAAAGCCCGCTGGAATCCATCAGCGCAGCCCCGGTGGTGTCGACGTGCGCGACGCTCAACCGGTTGGTCACCGCGTCGACGGCGCCCGCGAAGCTGCGCGGTCGATTGATCGCGGCCGCCACCTCCCGCCCGATGCATTCGGCCATCACGTTGTCGGAGGCGTTCATCATCTCCGAGAGCCGCTGGACCAGCGGCGCAGACTGCACGACGGCCAGCTGCCGCGCACCGGACGGCGCCGCGGCGATCGTCACCGCGGCAGGGTCCAGACCGAGGCCCTTGGCCAGTTCCCGCCCGGCATCCAGCGCCGGCGTCGGCGACCTTCTGGAGTCGACGGTGCTCGGCTGGATGCGGCCGGCGTCGATCATCACCGACTCGATCGGCGCGATGTCGCCATTGTCGACGTCGGAGGGATCCCAGCCCTGCGCCAAAGTGGGTCCAGTGAACGCCGAGGTGTCGACCTGCACTGCGGTCGGCGTCACGCCGCTGCGCCGCACCTGTTCGACGAGGTCGCTGATTCGCGGCGCACCCTTGTACCAGGTGTCCACGCCGGGCGGTGCCGCCGAGAGCGTCGGATCCCCGGCACCCACCAGCACCACCGGCCCCTGGGCGTTCGGGCCACCGGCGACCACCCGAGTGCTGACCCGGGCCTGACGGTCCAAGGTCAGCAACGCCGCCGCCGCGGTGAGGACTTTGTTGGTCGACGCCGGCACCAGCGGCATGTCGTCAGCTACCTGCCACAGCTCTTTTCCGGTGATGGCATCGGTGATCCGACCGCCCAGCCTGCCCAGATTGGGGTCGGCCGCCACGGCCGCGAGCGTCGCGGCAACCCCGCCGGGGCTGGGGGCCTCGGCCGTGTCGGCGACCGGGACGACGCCTGCCTTGACGATCGGCGGGCGCGGAGGCGGCACCTGGACATGGGTGGCGCCGGCGCTGTGCATACCCGTGGTGAAGTATGTTGCCGCCGCCACCACGGCAGCGACAAACGCCAGCACGGCCAATCCGATGAAAACCTGGGTGGATTTTCGCCGGCGAGTCGGACCCATCACTCTCCTGACTGTTTGAACCCATTCTGCCGAATCGACCGCAATGCGCTCGACTAGGGTGATGCGAGACGCAACTGACTACCCAGACCCACCCCTCGCGAAGGAGCCGACGCGGTGCAATTCGACGTGACCATCGAAATTCCGAAGGGCCAGCGCAACAAGTACGAGGTCGACCACGAGACGGGCCGGGTACGTCTGGACCGCTACCTGTACACCTCGATGGCGTACCCGACCGACTACGGCTTCATCGAGGACACCCTCGGTGAAGACGGCGACCCGCTCGACGCGCTGGTGCTGCTGCCGGCGCCGCTTTTCCCCGGCGTGCTGGTGGAGGCCCGCCCGGTGGGGATGTTCCAGATGGTCGACGAGGCCGGCGGCGACGACAAGGTGTTGTGCGTCCCGGCCGGCGACCACCGCTGGGATCACATCCAGGACATCGGAGACGTCCCGGAATTCGAACTGGACGTGATCAAGCACTTTTTCTCGCAATACAAGGCCCTGGAGCCGGGCAAGTACGTCAAGACGGCCAACTGGGTTGACCGCGCCGCGGCCGAAGCGGAGGTGCAGCGTTCGGTGGAGCGTTTCAAGACCACTGAACACTAGCGCGCACTAACGTGCACTGACGTGTACTGACGCTGCTGGCGCAACCGCGCGCCGCATCTCGATGGCATCCTGGCGATATGACCCCGATGCTGCATTACGCCGCCGGCTTCTGGTGGCTGATCTTCCCGCTGGGTGGCGCGATCGGTACGGGCCTCAAGGCGATCGCCGCCGCGAACGAGCGTCGGGCCGAACGACGGCTGGAGCGCTACCGCCTCAAGCAGCAAGCCAGGATCGCGGTGGCGGAGGCGTCCGTGCGGGAGCGAAACAGCGAGGACAGCTCGCGCCGAAAGCTCGCCAAACTCATTGCGACGCATGACCGTACCGACGCGCGGTGGTTCAGCTACGAAGTCGACATCGCCAAATTGCTGGACTTCCCGATGATGACCGACATGCGCCAGCCGCTGACCATCGCGTTTCACAAGGCGAAACGGCACGCGGACCTGCTTCGGCCCGAACGGCCCGAGGACCTCGCCGGCGACCGGGTGGCCCGGCTGGAATACCGCGACGCAGTCCACGAGTACATCAGCGCGTTCGAGATCGCCGAAGCCGAGGCGATTCGCCGGCGGCGCAGCGACTTCTCGAAAGACGAACAACAACGCCTGGCACGCGCCGAGAACCTGCTGCGCCTGGCTCAAGACGAGGCGGCGACGCGTGAGGAGCGACAGAGCGCCTACGCGCGAGCCGGCAAGGAACTCGACGGACTGATCATGATGCCCGCCCCGGCGAGGGCCAGCATCGAACGGCGCATCGCCGGCCAGATCGAGGCCTAGCCGGTCAATCGAGGCCTAGCCGGGGAAGCCACGGGCAGTACGCCTGCTCTGCAACACACTCCAGCCCAATGCCGCCCCGATGAAGACCACCCCCACCGAGGCGGTGACCGCATCGGGGACTTCGAAGCGTGGCTCGATGGAGAGCAGCATGATCACGGCCAGCGCGCCGATCGCCCAGTGCGCGCCGTGTTCCAGGTACACGTAACGGTCCAGGGTTTCCTGCTGGACCAGGTAGATGGTGATCGACCGGACGAACATCGAGCCGATCAGCCCCAGACCCAGCGCGATGAGAATCGGGTCTGACGTGATCGCGAACGCGCCGGTGACCCCGTCGAACGAGAAGGCGGCGTCGAGAACCTCGAGGTAGAGAAACAGCATCAGGCCGCCCGTGCCGACCACCTTGCCCGACATGCCGGCCTCGATGTCTGGCGGGCGAAACGCCCGGCTGAAACCGTTGACGACGAGATAGCTGATCAGGCCCAGCAGTCCGGCGGTCAGTACCGCCGCGCGCTCGTCGCTGGAGTGCGTCAGCAACGCGCCCACGAGGACAAGCAGAATGCCGGCCACCACCACCGGCACCTGGCCAAGCCGCCCGACGCGGGCGAAGGGTACCTCGATCCACTTGAGCCACTTGATATCTCGGTCATGAAAGACGAAGTCCAAAAACAACATCAACAGGAAGATCCCGCCGAACGCCGCGATCTGCGGGTGGGCGGCCAGGACCAGCTTCTCGTAGCTGGGTGAGCCGTCCGGGTATTCCAGCGCGCCGTGCGGCGGCGGATGCAGCGCCAGCGTCATCGCGCGAACCGGGTCGATTCCCGCGCTGGCCCACACGATGCCCAAGGGGAAGATCAGCCGCATCCCGAACACCGCGATGAGAATCCCGATCGTCAGGAACATCTGCCGCCAGAACTGGCTCATCCGCTTGAGGATCGAGGCGTTGATAATCGCGTTGTCGAACGACAGTGACACCTCGAGGACGGCCAGCACCAGCAGCAAAAAGAGGGCGTTCAGGCCGCCGTGCGCGTATCCGAGGGCAAGGGCCGCCACGGTGACCAACAGCG
>DASSGQ010000290.1:0-11725 GCA_035693385.1 Mycobacterium sp. | reverse complement strand
GGTGCCGGATGGCCCTGGTGGAATCGCCGGTGCCACCAACCGCACGGCACGCGTCCGAAGAGTTGGACAAGGACCCTTTAATTCTCGGGTTCGCGCTGCTGACGCACAATGTTCAGTTACATGGCATTACCGCTGATTCTTGTGTTCTCACACACATGCGTTTGCCGGTTATCGCGCCGTCGGGGACGGGCGCAGATCGGCATTTCACGACCTCAGCCAGCTGATATGCGGACGGGAACCGGCGTGGCCGGGCCCGTGCAAAATGTCCGCTGATCAACCGCTCCGACCGACCACCTCGACGCGATGGGGCGCATGGGCCGGCTTGGCCAACTCCACGACCGCGTCGAGACGCCGGCGGTCGATGCCTTCGGGATGATCGGTGATGACCCGAACCTGCAGAGCGGGCACCGCGCCACCGGCAGCCACTGGTGCCTCTTGGGGCTCGGTCGCCTTACCCTAACTCCGTGAGCAGCGAGCGAGTGCCCGGTGGTGCGGTGCACAAGTTACCCACCGACATGCGCGAAGCGTTGATCGCCAACTCCGTAGCACTCGCCGCGTGGAAGGACATCCCGCCATTGGCGCGCAACGAGTTCATCTGCTGGGTCGAAGACGCCAAGCAAGACGTGACCCGAACGCGCCGCATTCGCCGGACCCAGGAAGAGCTGGAAGAAGGCAAGCGACGGCCCTGCTGCTGGCCGGGCTGCAAGCACCGCGAGCGGACCGGCAAATAGGCGCCCGCCCCGACACCACCGGGGCGGCCGTCACGCTCAAGCCTTCCAGCCCGCGCCTAACCGGCGGGCTGGCTGTGCAACCACTGCTGAATGTCGCCAGTGACGGGATCGGTGATGTCGTCGAACTCGGGATGCTTCTTGAGTGTCGTGACAAACATGGAGCACACCGGAACGACGCGCTTGCCCTCATCCCGCGTCGCGTTCAGTGCCCCCTCGACGAGGATGGTCCCCAGGCCACGTCCGCCGTACGCGGGGTCGATCTCGGTGTGATAGAAGACGCGCTGATCGCCGCGGTCAGCGAAATCGGCGAGGCCGACCAGCTTGCCGTCGACGGCGATGGTGTACCGATCCTCTTCTTCGGTGACTGTGGTTTGCGCGCCGGCTTTATCGACGGTCATGTGTGTCCCTTTCTTTGCGGTATTGGTCGTGGCAGCAGCCGGGTGATGGGTAGCGGCGGGGCGGGTAGTCGGGCAACCGAGCCCCGGTATCCGTGGACGGCGCCAAAGCGGTCGTCGGCGTCCTCCCACAGCTGGCGGTAGCCGACGATGTCGTCGTGACTGCGCCCGACGAAGTTCCACCACATCACCAACTGTTCGGTGAACGGGGTCCCGCCCAGCAGCACCACGCGCGCCGGCCGATCGCCAACATTGCGCAGGTGCAGCGACGAGCTGCCCGGGCTTTGGTACCCGAGTTCGGCGGCTGCCAGGGCAACCCCGCCCATCTCGACGGGCCCCGCATCGCAGAGCACGCCGTGCTCGAACGCCGGATCCAGGTCAATGTCCAGCCCGGCGTTCACATCGAGATCGATCTGGGCGCCCAGTAGCGGAGTGAACGTGTGCACGGGCGATCGGTGGCCGGCCAGCTCCCCCAAAAACACGCGCGCCACGGCACCACCCAGGGAAACCGGCGGCGGCTCATAGTGAGCGAAATCGCGTCCGGTGTCGCGATCGGAATCAGGCAGCGCCACCCACAGCTGCACACCGTGCAAAGCGGTGTTCGACTCGATCGACACCTCGGAGTGACAAATGCCCGCGCCCGCCGTCATCAGATTCAGCTCGCTGGGTCGGACCATGGCATGGACGCCTGCGCTGTCGCGATGCTCCACTTCCCCACTGAACAACCAACTCACGGTTTGTAATCCGGTGTGCGGATGAGGCGGGACGTCCATGCGGGCCGACGCCGGGCCGTAGTGGTCGATAAAGCACCAGGCGCCGATCAGCGAGCGTTGTTGTTGCGGCAGGGTGCGTTGCACGTGCATCGCGCGGGGTCCACCCAGCGGCACTTCTCGCGGCTGCAGCACTTCGATCCCGGTGACCCGTGAAGCAGTGCAGGCGACTTCGGCGGGGGCGGCTTCGAGGTTGCTCATCGTCCACCCTCCGTCATGAGCCTGATGCGGGCCGATACGGCGACAGTACCCCTGGCCCGCTCACCTGCCTGGCGGGCGTAGCAGCTTCATGGCCAGCCGCATGACGGGCGGGGGCACGCGGTCCTGCATCGACAGCGCCACATCGGCGGCGCGGGACCGCAATGGCGTGCCGCGACCGAAAATCCGGTTCAGCGGCCCGCCGGTCGGCTCGATCACCACATGCAGCGGCGGGGTGCCCACGGCGGCGCCCAGCGCGTTGGAGACGACCATCCGCTGAATCTCGCTGGTGCCCTCAAAGATGGTGTACAGCTTGGCATCCCGATACCACTTCTCGACCGGATGGTCGGTGATGTAGCCCCAGCCGCCCATGGTCTGAATAGCGCGTTCGGTGGCCTTGACGGCGACTTCGCTGGCGGCGAGCTTCGACATCGAGCCCTCACCCCGCTCGAAGGGCACCCCGCTAGCCGCCATCCACGACGCACGCCAGGTCAGCAGTCGAGCGGCGTCGATCTCGGTGGCCAGGTCCGCGAGCGGAAACGCGATGCCCTGGTTGTCGATGATCGGCCCGCCGAACGCCTCCCGCTCGGTGGCGTACTGCGTCGCGTACTCCAGCGCGGCGCGAGCAATCCCGATGGCTTGGGCGGCCACCATCGGGCGCGTCTGCTCGAAGGTGCCCAATGTCGCCGAGCCGGAACGCTGTCCGCCCGCGACCGCCTCGCGGGCCTTCGCGAGTTTGTGCTCGAGCTTCTCTTCTCCCCCAAGCAGATTGGCCGCGGGAACGCGGACGCCGTCAAACAGCAACTCGGCGGTGTGGGACGCGCGGCAGCCCAGCTTGTCGAGCTTGCGCACCATTTTCAGCCCGGGGATGCCTCCGGGCACGACGAACAGCGCCTGGCCGCGGTGGCCGAGTTCCTCGTCGACCACCGCGTTGACGACGTGCACGTTGGCGATACCGCCGTTGCCGATCCACATCTTGTGGCCGTCGATGATCCAGTCGTCACCATCGCGGCGCGCCCGGGTGCGTAGATTCCGCACGTCGCTGCCACCCTCTGGCTCGGAGATCGCCAGGGCGGCAAGTTTGAGATCGCCTGGTGTTCCGAAACATTCGGGTGCCCACGCAAGCATCTGCTCCGGCGACGCGGCCTGACCGATCGCCGACAGCGCCAGCGCCGGCATGACGATCGCCAAACCGATTCCGGCGCAGCCCCAGAACAGCTCCTCCATGAACATCGGTAGCGAGATGCCGGTCGGATCACCGATCAAGTCGCGGTAAAACAACGGGCTGTAGAACCCCCGGCGGGCCGCCTCCTCCAGCACGGGCCACGGAAACTCCTGCCGCTGGTCGTACTCGAGCGCCACCGGGCGGACCACTTCCTCGGCGAACTCGTGGGTACGCCGGGCCAGGTCGTGTTGTGCCGCCGTCGGTGTCAGGTCGAACGTCATGGCTGCGCCCCAGAGTCCACGGTCTCGGTCGTACCCAAGCCCGTCTACCCCGTTGGCCGGCTCAGCAAACTCCTCGGCAGAGCACGCCAACCGATGGTCAGGCGGCCGAACGCGGCCCAACTTGTGCGGTCGGCAGGTGCAGCACCACCGCGGTCACCGCAACGGCGTCGTGCTCGTGACGGGTCAGCAGCGCCGCGTTTTCGGGCAGCTGCCTCGAATTGATCTCGCCGGCGGCGATGCGCCGCAGTATGTCGTGGGCCCGCGCGAGCTGTTCGCGCTTGCGGTACTGGCCGCCGGGTAGCTTGACGCCGGCCCAGACGCCGTACTCCTCGCGGTGCGCGATGGCGTGCTGGGCGCAGCGGCGTTGTTCCGCCAACGGGCAGCGGCGCAGGCATTGGATCCGTGCCTCGGTGGCCGACCGCTCATAAGCGCGTGCCTTTGCCGCACCGTCACCACCGTCGTCGTCGGGATAGCCGAACCAAAGTTCCGGGTTGGCTGCGCAGGGATTTCCCATATCGGTCTCCTTGTGAGGTGAAACGTATTCAGAAGCGTATATGCACGCGGTCGCCTGGCGCAAGAGAAACGTGACAGAAACGTATATACATAGCAATCGGTCTCGGTCTGTGTACTATCCGGCTATGGCCGGAGCGTGCGGTGAGCCGTGAGTCGGCCGGTGCAGCGATCCGCGCGCTGCGCGAGTCCCGCGACTGGTCGCTAGCCGACCTCGCCGCCGCGACCGGGGTCAGCATTATGGGGCTGAGCTTTCTGGAGCGCGGTGCCCGAAAGCCGCATAAAAGCACAGTTCAGAAGATCGAAAATGGACTGGGCCTGCCGCCGGGCACCTACTCCAGGCTGTTGGTGGCCGCAGACCCCGATGCAGAACTGGCCCGAGTGATGGCCGCGCGACCACCTGACGACAGGCCTGCGGCCCCTGGCGGCGCGGTGGTCGTGGATCGCCACAGCGACACCGATGTGCTGGAGGGCTACGCCGAAGCGCAACTGGACGCCCTCAAATCCGTCATCGATCGCCTGCCTGCGACGACATCAAACGAATACGAGACGTATATTCTCTCTGTGATCGCTCAGTGTGTGAAGGCGGAGATGCTCGCCGCCAGCTCCTGGCGGGTGGCCGTGAACGCCGGCGCCGACTCGACAGGCCGGCTGATGGAGCATCTGCGGGCGCTGGAGGCGACGCGCCAGGACTTGCTCAAACGGATGCCCACCAGCTTGAGTGCACGTTTCGACCGGGCGTGCGTGCAGTCGTCGTTGCCGGAGCCGATCATCGCGGCGCTGGTCGGCGTCGCCAACGACGACATGTGGCACATCCGCAACCGGGGAGTCATCCCCCCTGCGGCGCTCCCCCGCGTTCGCGCCTTCACCGAGGCGGTCGAGGCGACAAGCCGGGGCGAAGCAGATCAGGACAGCGGCGAGGGAGAACAGTGATCGACAGCGACGTCGAGGTGTTGCGCCGCGCGCACAAATTGTTTGCCGGCAGCAGTTGGCACCCGACGCTGGAGGCGGGCACCGCGCCTTACCGCGGCTTGCTGCAGCGAACCGCCGGCCTCAATCATGGTCTGGGGCGTGGCGGTTACCAACTCGCGGCGGACGACAGCCGGCAACGACTTTTGTCGGCGGCCCGCACGGACGCCGAGGCCGCCGCGGTCATCGCCGGCGCACACCAGGATCGAGTCGAGGCGGGTGAGCTCACCAAGGGCGTCCTCGACGAGGCCCGTGCCGATGCGACCGCTACCCCGATGACGCCGATGGCCCAGCGCGAGGCGGTGCGCCGCCAAGTGACCCGACTGCGCACGCAACGGGCCCACGTCTTGTCGGCCCGCTTGCGGGCACAACAGCACTCCGCGGCGCTCCGGGCGCTGCGCTACCGCATGATGCACCATCGCGGTCTCGGTTTGCGGCTGCCGTCGTCCAACGGCCGCGCCGCAATCGCGGTGCGTGCCGCGTTGTCGCGAGTGGGACGCCCGTACGTCTGGGGCGCGACGGGTCCCGACGAGTTCGACTGTTCCGGGTTGGTCCAATGGTCGTACGCGCAAGCGGGTGTCCACCTCGACCGCACCACCTATCAGCAGATAAACGACGGGATACCGGTGTCCCGCTCGCAGGTCCGGCCGGGCGATCTCGTTTTCCCTCACGCCGGACACGTACAGCTGGCCATCGGCACCAATTTGGTCATCGAGGCTCCGTATTCGGGTGCTTCGGTGCGAATCAGTCCGCTGGGCAACAACGTTGCGGTGCGCCGGCCGCTGTGACACGCAATGACCGCCCACTCACGCGGGCACGACGAAGAGGTTGAACCCATGTCAGAGCAAGCCGGACTTTCGGTAGACGCCATCCAGGCGCGGCAGTCAGCGTTGGCACGCCAACACAGTACGGTCGCCGACGCCGACCGGGCGCTGGCAGAGGTGCTCGCCAGCGTTCATGCCGCCAGCCGCGAAAGCATCAGGCGACTCGACGCGATCGCCGACCAGATCCATCGCGCCGCCATCGATCGGGCCGATCCTGCCCTCGATACTCCGATGGGAGCGCGCGAATTTCAGAAGTTCCTGGCTGCCAAACAACGCGAGATCGCGGCGGTCGTCGCGGATGCGCACGAACTGGATCGCGCGAAAAGGGTTGTGCTGGATGGGCTCCGGGCCCAGTACGCGGTTTCTGCCGGCTAGCGGACCTCGCTCGGGTTGTTCGTTCACAGCCGCATCGAGGTGAATTGTCGGCGCGAACACGCCTGGGTACTGTCGCCCGGCATGGAGGGGTCGCGAAGCATCCCGCTGCGGGGCGCAGCGCCGTTTGCCTAGACGATGTCGACGTACGAAGAGCTACTTGCCACGGTCAAACTCGTCCGCGACAGCACCGGCGATCCGAACGCGTGGCAGGCGGGTTTGGCGCCGAACGAGGTGGCCGCTGTGATCACGCCCATGACACCGCCCGAACAACTCGACGCAATTCTGCACAAGATCCGCCAACAACATTCCGACCTGTTCGGCGCCGGGACACCGGGGGGCCCGCCCGCGTGGCGGCCGCCGGACGCGCCAGGTGCCTCTTCGGACCGCGCGGAGGGCGCCGCCGCCGACGCCATGGCGGATGCCGAAGCCGCTCTGGCACACCAGAACTCGGCGAGTTCCCAGCTCGACATGCAAGTGATTTCGGCCATCCTGAACGCACACTTGAAGGCCGTTGACGGCAGAGAAGCACTGACCAAGCTGCAGCGAGAGACCGAGGACGCGGTGCGAACGCGCTCAGACCTCGACACTCCGGCGGGAGCGCGCGATTTCCAACGGTTCCTCATCGGCAAGCTCAAAGACATTCGCACGGTGGTCCTGGACGCGAACCTGGATGACACGTCGAAATCGGCGCTGATGGCCGCGTGGACGTCGCTGTACGACGCGTCCAAGAGCGAATCGACCATCCCCGTCGCCGGCACTACCGCCCAACAGCCAGTCGATGATCTCGACACCGGCTGGGACCCGTTACTGGATTCCTTGACGGCCGACGATCCCGGCTGGGTGTCCGGGGATTCGTCGGGGCACGGTTCGACGGAGGCCGCCTCGGCTCCTGCAACGCCGCCGGCGCCGGTCATGCCGGCCATGCCCAACCTCGGCGTGGGACCGCTGCCGGGTCTCGGCGCGGCACCGGGCTCGATGGCGGGTTGGGGTGAGCCAGGCGGATTCCCGCTTACCGGGTTCGGCGACGGCAACAGGACCGATCCGGCACTGCTGGCGGCAGACGACCAGAGGCCACCGGGCTCCCACGACCCGGAGCCGAGCGATCCCCCCGCATCGGATGAGACGGGCACCGACCGGCACGGTGAGGACGCCTCGGCGGACACGCCCGAATCGTCGCCGGCGGGCCCGACGACGCTGACCCTGCCCGACGGCGAGACGGTGACGGCGGCAACCCCACAGTTGGCCGCGGCCATCAAGGCCGCTGTCGGCGGAGCACCGATCGCAGATGCCTTCCAACAGCAGGGAATCACCATTCCCCCACCGGGAACGGCGGTCACCAATCCGATCGACCCGCGGCAGGTCCTGCCTGGGGACATCGGCGTCTTCACCGATCGCCACGCGCTCGCCGTGGGCAACGCAAAAGCCGTGCTCGACGGCCAGATTCAACACATCGCCACCGTGAGCGGGCCCAACTTCCTAGGCTGGGAGCACCCGCCCGCGGCGACCGCACCCGCGAGCGCGCCCGCTAAGCCCGGCACACCCACACCCACCCGGCCGGCGGCCACGTCGACCACGTGACAATAGTGAATTCGCCGGCTCCGTCCGGCGGCGCATGAACAGGAGACACGAGATGGCAGATTCGATCCGCGCGGTGCCCGCGCGCTTGCGCGAAGCCGCTGCGCACCATCAGGAGACCTCCGATTACTTGCGCACCATTCCGTCGTCGCATGCGGCGATCCAGGAGAGCCTGGACTCGCTGGGGCCCATCTTCAGTGAACTTCGGGCCGCCGGACGCGAACTGCTTGAGCTCAGACGCCAGTGCTACGAGCAGCAGGCCGACGATCACGCCGACATCGCTGAAAAGCTCAACGTCTCGGCGGCCATGTGGGAGCAGCACGAGGACGACGCGGCTCGAAATTTCGGCGGCATCGTTGACGGAGGTCGATGACAGACGCCAATCCCGCCTTCGACACCGTCCATCCGAGCGGGCACATCCTGGTCCGCTCCTGTCGCGGTGGATTCATGCATAGCGTGGCGCTGAGCGAAGAGGCGATGGAAACCGACGCCGAGACTCTGGCGCAGGGCATTCTGCTAACGGCCGACGTGTCGTGTCTCAAGGCGTTACTGGAGGTCCGCGACGAAATCGTGGCCTCCGGACACACCCCGTCCATGGAGGTTCCGACACCGCACGACCTCGATGCGGCGATTGAAAAGCTGTTGGCGCACAAACTACGCCGCCGCCATAGCGCGCGCTGAGCGGATTCCGGCGAGAGCTGACGGCCTACAGCAGCCAGGTCTTCGCGCTCTCGGGATTGGGCGCGATATCGGTGGGTGGCTCTATCGGGTTGGGGCCGAACAACTCTCGCGCGCGGGCGAGCAGGGCCCGCACTTCGTCGAGTTGCTGCTGCAGCGCAGAATCAGCCATGTGCCCACGCTACCCAGGTCGTCGCAGCGGCACAATTCACCGACTGAATGGACCACTCGGCAGATCTCGGTAGGCTTAGCCAGTGGCGATCTTCGGTCGGATGTCGGCGCGCCAGCGCCTCCGGAGAGCTACCCGGGAATCACTGGCAATTCCGACTTTCAACGCTCCCGTCGATTGCACCCCCTGGGTGACCGGCGGCCTTTGGCCGGCCGAACTGTCCACCTGCACGGCCGAAACCGCCACGCTCGCAGAGTATCTGAAGGCCGACCTGCAGCGGATCACGACTAGCGCCAACGACGAGCTCAAGATCATCAAGCGTGCGGGAATGCCCGATTCCGTTCGACTGGCGGCAGAGGTCGGGGTCATCGAGGAGGCCCGTGCACAGGCGGTGCGACGAGTTGAGTCGACCCTTCGTCAGCTGCACGCGGCGAAGGCCGAACCCCAGGCCGAACACCCACGTCCGCAGGGCGCTGAGTCAGATCTCGAAAGCACCCAAGTCAATCCCGCCGTCAGCGACGAAGAACCCGCTGCCGACGCGTCCATGGATGGTGCTCCCGAGTCCCCGGAAGTGTTCGAAAGCGAAGGTGACGACGCGCCGGTGGTCGGCGTGGTCGCTGGCCCGGAGGCCGGTGAACGGGACAGCCCCGAAGCGCCCGAGGGCCGGCACCGCGCCGCAGACGATGACGGCGCTGATAAGGCGATCACCCCCGCAACGCCGGAGGTCATTGCGCCAACCGCTGCAAGCGAATCCGACGACGAACGGTTGCAGCGGCTGCTCGCGTTCGTGGTCCAGCAAGAACCACGGCTGAATTGGGGCGTCGGCGATCGCGCCGACGGCACCACGATATTGGTGACCGACCTCGCCCACGGTTGGATACCGCCGGGCATTACGCTTCCGGCGGGTGTGCGGCTGCTGGAACCCGAACGACGCAGCGGCAAGGTCTCGGCGCTGGTCGGCGAGACCAGGCGCACCCTCACTTACGCCCCCGGGGATTCCCTTGGCCGACTTGATGATTTCGCCCCTACTCGGGCGTCAGCGCAGCCGCGGGAACTCCCCGCGGTTGACGACCTGGGATGGGAGTTGAGCCAGGCCACACACTGGCGCGACGGATTGCCGCGGATGGTGCACACGCTCGCCAGAGCGGCCGCCGCGGGTACGGGCGTCGTCGAAGAAGAGGTCGACTTACTGCGGGTACATCTCGATACCGCGCGTTATCAGCTGGTGATCCAGTACCCGAACGTCGATCCCGCGCTGTTGCTCAACTGTCTGTTGTTGGCCGCCACCGAAGGTGCCGCGACCGCAGACCCGATATCGGCGCACTATCACCTGGCCTGGTTCCGAAAACTCGATGCGTCGGCGGCCAGCCCCTAGCCGCCGAAAGAACGGGTGCGCGCCTTCGGCGCTCATCGACCGGGGCCGGGCGGGCCCGCGAAGGCTTGAGCAATCTGCAGCCAACGCTGCGCATCGGGACCTTCTGCCGTGATGTCGAGAGCGCTGAGTGGACGCCGTTGGGTAACCAGCGCGCAGAAGTCCTCGGCCGAGCCCGTGACCCGCTGGGCGGCGTCCGTCGGTCCCCAGGACCACGCGTCGCCGCCGGGTCCACGCAGCTCGACCAGGAATGGTTCGGTCGGCGGGGCCAGATTGTTGATGACGAAGGCGTAATCGCGCGTGCGTACCCCGAGATGCGCGATCGACCGCAGTCGCTCGGTGGCGGGACGCGTGACGCCAACGGCGTCAGCGACGTCGAGCCCATGCGCCCAGGTCTCCATCAACCGCGCGGTGGCCATCGACGTCGCGCTCATCGGCGGCCCGAACCACGGCAGCTTGCGACCGTCGGGCACCCGCACCAGCGCCTCGTGCAACCGTTCGCGGGTGACCCGCCAGTCGGTCAGCAGGTCGGCCGGTGGCAGTATCGCCAGCTCCTCGGCAGCCGCGTCGACGAAACCCTCCGGGTTGGCTTGAGCGGCCTTCTGCACTTCAGCGAACCCCGCCTCGTCGGTGACCGCGGTCAGGGACACTTCGTCGGTCCAGAGCAGGTGTGCGATCTGGTGGGCGATGGTCCAGCCCAGCGCCGGCGTCGGATCGGCCCATCGCTCTGGGGGGAGCGGCGCCACCAAGGCGTCGAGGTCGTCGCATTCCGCACGCAGGTCGGCCACTATCGGCCCGGGACCAGCCATCATTGCCTCCGATCGTCAGCCGTCCGGGGATCGCGCGGACGCCTCAGCGATTATTCACCGGTTGGCCCCGGCGGCCTACGATGCTGTGCACGGCGAGCCCGATTAGGTACAGCACCGACCCGAACAGCACCAGTGCCGGCGCGTGCCCGTCGTCGGGAATCAACATCGCAGCCACGGTGATCGACACGATGAACGAGACCCAGAACAACGCATCCTGGATCGCGAACACGTGTCCGCGCAGTGCGTCGTCGACGTCGATCTGTACCGCCGAGTCGGCGCACAGCTTGACCATCTGACCGGCCACGCCCAGTAGGAAGCCGCACACCGCCATCACCGGGAGCCGCAGTGCGACGCCGGGGATCTGGATGAGCGCTGCTGCTGCCAAGGCCCCATTCGCCGTCGCATAGCGTCCGAAGCGCCGCACCACCGACGGCGTCAGCACGTTGGCCAGAAACGCTCCGAGGCCCGATGCGGCGAAGAACAGCAATGCGATCCCCAAGCCGCCGCCGGGCGGGGCGGGCATGTGGTGCAGCAGCACCAACATCACCAGCGAATTGATTCCCATCACCGCACGATGTGCCGCCAAGCCCGACAAGGTGGCGGCGACCGTCGGACTCTGCAGTACCGTGCGCGCGCCGTGCAGCCAGCCGGTGATCACCGCGTAGACGACCGATCCGTGGATTGCGCGTTTGGTGTCGTCGGGGCCCAGGACGCGGGAGCCGAATCGGAAAGACAGCAGCAACGCGATCGATACCGGAATGGCGGTGATGAAGATGATTGCCGAGGCGCCCCGGTCGCTGGCGCCGAAGAAGAAGCGGGGCACGAGCATGAAGTCGGCTCCCAGAAAGGCCGCGACGGCGCCGAGCGCGGTGGCGACCGAGTTCATCGTCACCACCTGCTCGCG
>DASSGQ010000289.1:0-6940 GCA_035693385.1 Mycobacterium sp. | reverse complement strand
GGTCGCGCTGGTCGCCCGGGCCAACGGCACGCCGATCAAGATCGTCGACGTCTACAGCAAGCCGGAATGGACGGCTTTGGTCGTGGGCAAGGATTCGCCGGTCAACTCGGTCGCCGACCTGAAGGGCAAGAAGATTGCGGTCACCAAGGGCACCGATCCCTACTTCTTCCTTTTGCAATCGCTTGCCAGAGCGGGACTTTCGCCCAGCGATGTGGAAATCGTCAACCTGCAGCACGCCGACGGTAAGACGGCCCTGGAGCGCGGCGACGTCGACGCCTGGTCCGGGTTGGACCCCTTCATGGCGCAGACGGTTCAGCAACAAGGTTCGCGGTTGCTGTACCGCAACCCGGATTTCAACTCTTACGGCGTGCTGAACGTGCGCGAGGACGTCATCGCCGCACATCCGGATTTCGTGCAGTCGGTGGTCAACAGCTATGAGGAGGCCCGCAAATGGGCGAAGGCGCACCCCGACGAGTTGGCGGCCTTGCTGGCTTCGCAGGCGAAGGTGACCGCGAGCGTGGCGCAGGAGGAACTGCATCGGACGGCATTGGACATCCAACCAGCACCCGGCGACCCCCAGCGCGCGGTACTGACCAACATCCTGCCGATCGCCGTGGCGGACTCCGACATCAAATCCGACGAAGCCGGCCGCAACGCGCTGAGTTCGATCATCGAGCCGAAGTACGCCCAGCAAGCTTCTTGAGGTTGTGCGCCGCGCGGCCGGCGAAACTGCCGCCGGCGCTGACTGGACTGGTTGTCCCGGTACTGCTGCTGGTGGTCTGGCAACTGGCCGCAGCGACGGGATTGTTCGCGGCCAGTCAATTGCCGCCGCCCGCCGATGTGGTGGCCGCGCTGGGCGAACTGATCCGTCGCGGCGAACTGTGGATCGACCTGGAAGCGAGCCTGCAGCGGGTTCTCCTCGGTTACCTGGCGGGTGCGGCCGGTGCGCTCGCGCTGGGCTCCCTTGTCGGTCTGTCGGCGACCGTGCGCAGGCTGCTGGGGCCGACGGTGGCGGCCTTTCGCACGGTTCCCTCGTTGGCGTGGGTGCCGTTGCTGCTCTTATGGTTTGGAATCGACGAGACGCCCAAGGTGTTGCTCGTCGCCATCGGTGCCTTCTTCCCGATCTACACGACGACGGCATCGGCGCTGTCGCATGTCGACGCACACCTGTTGGAGGTGGGGCGCGCCTACGGCCGACACGGCGCCTCGCTGTTGACGGCGGTGATGCTGCCCGCCGCCGCTCCGGAGCTGGTGAACGGGCTGAGGCTGGGCTTGGCGAATGCGTGGCTGTTCCTGGTCGCAGCCGAACTGATCGCGTCGTCGAAGGGTCTCGGATTTCTGCTGATCGACAGCCAGAACACGGGTCGCACCGATGTGATGCTGCTGGCCATTGTTCTGCTCGCCGGATTGGGCAAACTCAGCGACGCCGTGCTGGGCACCCTTGAACATTGGCTGGTGCGGCGGCGCGGCTAGCTCGACGGGCGGCGGGCCGAACTCGATCGCGTCCCTGGCGTTGGAAATCGCGTCCCTGGCGTTAGAAGAAGAATCCCGCGTGTGGTGCCTCGAGCACCGCGAACAGCCGATCGGCCACGCTGAGCGCCGCCGGATCGTCGGCCCGGACCAACCCGGCAACGGCGAGGCCGCGCCAGGTCGCGCCGCCGAGCAGCACAGCGCCCAGCCCGTCGACACCGATGTGGAGTTCGGCGCGGCGCTGCGTCGGTTCCACGCCGTCGGCGGCGATGGTGAAGCTGGCCGAATTGGACGGCAGCATCGGGTCGGTGACCGCGATGGTGACGCCCGCGTCCCCCTCGTACCGGCGTGCCGCAAGCGCGCTCTGGACGTCGATGATGCGGAGCCACGTTTCGTCGTGCACCGCGGTCACCTTAATGGCCCGCCGATCCACGAGCAGCCAGGGCAGCGGATCGTCGACGGGCAGCATCCAGAACATGACGCGGTCGATGAGATCGAGCCCGAGCAGGAACCGCAGCAGCCCGAGGTAGGCCTCCGTGGTGGGTGCGAAGAAGTCCTCGACGGCGATGGTGCGCAGGTCGCTGATGAACCACTCCCCGGTGTCAACGGGACGGTAGCGGACGAATCCCGACTCGCAGCCCGGCTCACCGTGCACCGCGACATATGAAGGCCCCGAGGAGAATTCGCTGCGCATCCGCAGACCCTGCCACCACACCTGAGGACGATCGATGGTGCCCGGACGGGACGGGCGATTGCCGGCGTAGATGCGAGGCAGGACGTCCCACGCTTCGGCCGCGTCCAGCAGTCGCACCGGACCACCGGCCCCGATATCGGGGCGTAGCGTCGCGCGCGCGGTCCGGACCTCCACGGTCTGCGACGAACTCGCCACGCCATAGCCGTAGCGCTCGTAGATCGTCGCTTCTGACGCCCGCAACGTCGCGACCACCTCGCCGCGTGCGGCGATGTCATCCAGCTGATGACCGATCAGGTCGGTGGCGATGCCTTTTCGGGTGAACGACGGCAGCACCCCGATGTGTGTCACGGCCGCATGGCTGACGATCGCCCCGCCGGGAAGCGTCAGCCCGCTCGTCACCGCGTCGGCGGTGCCGACGAGCTGACCTTTCACGAATGCACCGATGGTACGGCCGGGTTCGAGCAGCCTCGTGATCTGGCCGGGCGCCAGGTTGGACAACGGCGGGAACCCGACCATGGCGGCGCGGAACACGTTAGCCGCGGCGATGAGGTCGTCCTCGTTGTCGAGAACGCGGATCTCGGTGTTCATCCAAACATCATGTCTGGTGCCCCTGACCCGCCGTCGGACGGTTGATCACACGATGGGCCGACGCCAGAATTGATCGCGTGCCGTTCGCGTTACCCCAACTCGCTGGTCTGACCAGTGCTCTAATGACCCGCGCAACCACTGAAAGGAAGTGAGTGCTGATGCGCATCGCCAACCACGATGGTCGTGCCGTCCTCGTGATCGGGGAAAGCGGCAGCGAAAAGGGTCCCGAGAAAGGTATCGACATCGCGACGGCATCCGGCGGCCGATTCGGTCCCGACCTCACCGGTGTTTACCCCGAGTGGGACGAACTGTGCAACTGGGCAACAAGTTACGACAGCGCGGGCGCCAGCAGCTCCCCGATCGACCGCACGCTGTTGGGCGCGCCGTCCCCGTGCCCGCGCCAGGTGTTCGCACTCGGACTCAACTATGGCGAGCACGCCGCCGAAGCGGGCTTCGAGGCGCCCACCGCGCTGCCGCCGGTATTCGCCAAGTATGTGTCCAGCTTCTCCGGGCCCGACACGACCGTGGTGATCCCCGAGGGCGGGAATGTGGACTGGGAGGTCGAACTGGTCGCGATCATCGGACGCCAGGCCGCCAACATTAGCGAGGCCGCGGCCTGGGATCATGTCGCGGGCCTGACGGTGGGCCAGGACGTCTCCGAGCGGATCACCCAATTGCGTGGTCCTGCACCACAATTCGGGCTCGGCAAATCCTATCCGGGCTTTTCTCCACAGGGTCCATGGCTTGTCACGCCGAACGAGCTGGCCAATCCCGACGACCTCGAACTGGGCTGCGCGATCGACGGCGAGGAGGTGCAGAACAGCCGCACCAGCTCCATGATCTACCCCGTCTCCAAGCTGGTGGCGTCGTTGTCCGCCAACGTCACGCTTTACCCCGGCGACGTCATCTTCACGGGCACCCCATCCGGTGTCGGAATTGGACGCAAGCCCCAACGATTCCTCCGCCCGGGCGAACATCTGCGCAGCTGGATCAGCGGAATCGGAGAACTGAATCAAACTTTCGTCGGGGCGGCTGCCGCCACGTCGTGAGGCCGCATCGCCTCAAAAATCGGGGAGTGGCCGGGATCCCCGGCTAGCGGATCGGCAGGCCCGTCAGGGCCCGCGAAATCACCAGGCGCTGGATCTCGCTGGTCCCTTCGAAGATGGTGAAGATCTTTGCGTCGCGGTGCATCCGCTCCACGGGGTAGTCACGGGTGTACCCGTTGCCGCCCAGGATCTGGATGGCCTCGTCGGTGACATAGACGGCCGTCTCGCTCGCGACCAACTTGGCCATCGAGCCCTCCGCCGAGTCGAACCGTTGGTTGTTGCGGGCCATCCAGCCCGCTCGCCACACCAGCAGACGAGCGGCGTCGATCCGGCTTTTCATGTCCGCCAGCTTGAATGCCACGGCTTGGAATTCACCGATCTTGCGGCCGAATTGCTCGCGCTGGCAGGCGTATTCGAGGGCGTATTCGTAGGCGGCCCGTGCCACTCCGACGGCCATCGCCCCGACGGTGGGCCGGGTGCGCTCGAAAGTCTTCATCGCCGCCTGCCCGCGCACCGACGCACCGGAACTGATCCGGGCGATGCGGGCTTCGAACTTCTCCCGTCCGCCGAGGATCTGGTCCTCCGGCAGTCGGACGTTGTCGAGGACCACCTCGGCGGTGTGCGACGCGCGGATGCCGTGCTTCTTGAACTTCTGGCCCTGAGACAGGCCCTTGGTGTCCGGCCCGATGACGAAGGTGGCCTGGCCACGGGTGCCGAGTTCGGGGCAGACCGACGCGACCACAATGTGCACGTTGGCGATACCGCCGTTGGTAGCCCAGGTCTTGGTGCCGTTGAGAACCCATTCGCCCGCGGCCTCGTCGTATTGCGCACGAGTGCGGATGGCTCCGACGTCAGAACCCGCGTCGGGTTCGGAGGAGCAGAACGCACCGAGTTTGGGATCGCCGGGCGTACCGAACATGTCGGGAAGCCAGCGGCCTAACTGTTCGGGAGTTCCGTTGCCCGCCAACGCCGCCGCGGCCAGCCCGGTGCCCATGATGGAAAGCGCAATGCCGGCGTCGCCCCAGAACATCTCCTCGAAGGCGGTGAGCATGCCCAGCCCCGTCGGCTCGGCCGCCTGTTGCGCGAAGAAGTCGGGGGAGTAAAGCCCCACCTTCGCGGCCTCCTGGATCACCGGCCACGGAGTTTCCTCGCGTTCGTCCCATTCGGCGGCGGCCGGGCGGATGACCTCCGCCGCGAACTGGTGCACCCAGTCGCGGACTTCGATCACGTCATCGCTCAGTTGAAGTGAGAATGTCACGGCATTGCTCCTGAAATCATTTGGTGTCAGCCCTTTTTCGGGCTTCGATATTGCGCCAGAACGCTGAGCGTCTGGTTGACCCACGCCTCGAAGTAACGGTCTTCCTCGATGTTGCCGGGCAAGCGGCCGGTCAGCGCCTGCAGCGTCGCGGCGTAGGACAACGACGCGATTGCCGCGGCCGCGGTCGCCGCGGGGTCGGGTATATGCGTGCGGCCGGAACGATTGGAGGCGACCAGTTCGTCGGCGAACCGTTGATAGGCGTTGTCGGTGATGATCTGCCAGGTCTTCTCGTCGAGGTCGCCGAGCTCGTCGGGTTCGCGCAACATGACCCTGAGCAAATCCTCGCTGTCTTTGAGGTTGCTCCAGATCAGCTTTCCTGCGGTGCGCACCGCCTGCTCGACGCTGCGCGGCTCCCCCGAGTCGTACTGTTCTCGCGCGGCCACGATGCTGTCGATCCGGTACGCGACGGCGGCCTCCAACAGCTCGCGCTTGGAGCCGAAGTGCTTGTAGAGCGCGCCGGACCCCGGCGCGAGGCCGGACGCCCGCTGGATGTCGGCCACCGACGTCGCCGCGTACCCTTTGGCGGCGAACAGCTTCAGCGCGGCGGCCAGCAGCCGATCGCGTCCCGACGTCACAAAGTGAGAGAGTACTCACTCACCAACGGTTGGGCAAATCGCCGCGGCTTACGCGTGGGTGCGTCAGTGCTCCGCGGCGTAGTTCTGCCGGTATTTTTGCGGCGACACCCCCACCGTGCGGTGGAAGTGAAACCGCAGGGACGCGCAG
Source organism: Mycobacterium sp. (assembly GCA_035693385.1). GTDB lineage: Bacteria > Actinomycetota > Actinomycetes > Mycobacteriales > Mycobacteriaceae > Mycobacterium. The sequence continues at coordinate 1,101 of DASSGQ010000289.1, read as the reverse complement.
GAACCAAACCCGGACTGCTCGGCGACGCGATCCACGCTCAGGCCGGTGGATTCCAACAGCCGTCTTGCGCGGTCGACGCGCATTCGTACGAGCAATCCCAACGGGGTGGCGCCGAAATGCTCGCGGAATTGCCGATTGAGCGTTCGCACACTCACCGATGCGTGGTCCGCGATGGCCTGCAGGTCGAGCGCGGCGTGCGCATTCTCTTCCATCCAAGCGATCGTCGGTTGCAGGGGATGGCCAGGGTCGGCGGGTCCCGCGTGTTCGATGTACTGCGCCTGGCCGCCGTCGCGCCACGCGGGTATCACCACCCGCCTCGCGGTGCGGCCGGCCAGGTCGGGGCCGGAGTGCTGGCGGACCAGATGCAGGCACAAGTCCAGGCCCGATGCGACGCCCGCCGACGTCACAACGGGGCCTTCGTCGACGAACAACACGCGGGGGTCGACGTCGACGTCGGGATAGCGCCGCGCCAACTCGCCGGCCCATTGCCAATGCGTGGTGGCTCGCCTGCCGTTCAGCAGGCCTGCGGCCGCCAGCGTGAAGGCCCCGACGCACATCGATGCGACGCGAGCACCGTTGTCGGCAGCGGCTTGCAGCGCCGAGATCGCCTGCGGATCGGGCTCTTCCAGGAAGTTGTGAGTTCCCGGCACCACCACAAGGTCCGCGTCCACGAGGGTGTCGAGACCGTGGGGCGTGTGAATCTCGACCAGACCCCAGTCGGCCGAGGTGCTGATCGACGGGCGTTGCCCGCACACCCGGACCTCGTAGCCCGGTGGCGAGGGAGCCGCTCCGTCGGTGCCGCCGGTTCCCCGCTCGGCGGCTGCCAGGTTGGCCATGCCGAAGACCTGGCCGGGAATCATCAGCTCGAATCCCATGACCCGGTCGAGCGCCAGCACCGCAACGATCATCGTGGCTAGATTCTAGCGATATTAGGCAATCTGGCCACTGGCGTTCCCGGCGCCACTGCGGCAGCGTGACGGTATGTCACGCAGCTCAGGATCCCGATGACCGCCAACGCAAGCCGGCCGGCGAGCCCGCTGAACCTTCCAGATTCCGACATTGCCCGCGCAGCAACACAATTCGTGCTCGACGTCGGACCGG
>DASSGQ010000288.1:0-4555 GCA_035693385.1 Mycobacterium sp. | reverse complement strand
TGTCACCGAAGCAGGTGAGGTCGCCGCGATGATCGACGAAACCGAACGGCGGTGGGGCCGGGTCGACGTGCTCGTGCACAACGCACTGATCCCTTACGACGTCACCTCCTTCGCCGACCTAACCTGGGAGCAACTCGGCGGCAAGCTGGACCGAGAGCTGCATGCCGCCTTCCTGGTCACGAAAGCCGTTGTGCCGGGTATGATTTCCCGCAGCTACGGCCGACTGGTCTATCTCACCACCGTGCTGTCCCGCCGGCCCCGCGAAGGCATGATCACGGTGGGCAACGCCAAGGCGGCCATGGATCAGTTCGTCCGGTACGTCGCGCTCGAGGTGGCGCCACACGGGATTACCGCGAACCTCGTTTCGCCCGCCACCGTGGCCGATACGGCGGCGAACGCGCTGTTGGCGGCCGGAGAGGTGCATCAACTGGGCGCAACCAATCCCATGGGGCGCCTCGTGCGCCCCGATGAGGTGGCCAAGACGGTGGCTTTCCTGGCGAGCGAGGATTCGGGCTTCACCACCGGCCATTGCCTGGAGGTCAACGGCGGCCTTGCGATGGACTGAAACAGGTTCCGCCGCAAGCGAAGTCAGCAGATCGGAAAGGGGTTTTGGCCGTGCAGACGATCGATCTGGCCTACGTCGGGCGTGGTATCCACGAGGAGTTGGTCGCCCATGTTGCCGACCAGGAGGGCTACTTCGAGGATGAGGGCATCCACGTCGCCGTCCGCGACGGGGTCGGCTGGCCGGCGGAGCGGCTGCGCCGCGGCGCGGTGATCGGCCTGGGCCGCGCCCTGTTGTCGCGGCTGACCGACGGGATCGGTTGGACGGCGCTGTCGGTCAGCACCGATCACCCGCTGTTCTGGTTTCTCGGCAACGCGGACGTGAAGTCCATGGCGGATCTTCGCGGGCGGCGCCTGGCCGTCCACGCTCCCGATAACCCACCCGGTACTTTCGCCCGCATCGTCTTGCGTAAGCACGGCCTGGATCCCGACCGCGACCTGGAATGCGTGGTGCGGCATCCGGGCGACTACCAAATGGACCTGCGACGCCTGCGCGACGGCTCGATCGACGCCGCCTACGTCGGCAGCACACTCTCGCCCGAACAGGTCGCCCAGGAAGAAGGGTTCCACGTGCTGGCCTGGGTCGGCGATCACTTCCAGATCCCAACCGTCGGCGTCGTCGTCGACCCCGTCCACATCCCGCTGGACAGCCCCGCCCTGCAGGCCCTGCTGCGGGCCAACCAATGGGCACTGAGGACCCTCACCGAACAACCCGGCCGAGCCGTCGACTACGTCAACTGGTTCCTCGACCGACTCACTCGCGATGAAGCGCAACAACACTACGACCGCTACGTCGGGCCCTACTTCAGCCCCGGCCGCCGGGTCGACCTCGACAGCGCACAGGAAGCGATCGACGCGGTCGCCGGCGAACTCGGTGTCACCCCGATCGCCGCCGCGGACTTCTATCAGCCCACCCGGTGAGCGCCGTGGCCGAAAAGATAACGGCCTGAAGGCCTTAACGGCCCTTAAGCGGCCAGGCCGTCGGCTTCTCCGATCGTCTGCTCGGCCTGCTTCCCGGCGCGCTTGTCGCGCCGCCAGCCCCGCACCGTGGCGATGGCCGTCTTCAGGCCGCGTCGGCGTCCCGTCGTCGGATCGGTGCCACCGAAGCCCGGCTCCAGTCCGGCGAACATCCGCTCGCTGCGGGTCTCCGGCGCGTCATCGGCGTCGGCGAGCAGGTACTTGTCCGGCAGCGACAGCTTCGCCAGCGTGCGCCACGTCTTGCCGTACTGCACCAGGAACGAGCCCGTGGTGTACGGCAAGTCGTACTTGTCGCAGACCTCGCGCACCCGCACCGAGATCTCGTGCAGCCGATTGCTCGGCAGGTCCGGATACAGGTGGTGCTCGATCTGGTGGCACAGGTTGCCGCTCATGAACCGCAGCGCGGGGCCGGCCTCAAAGTTGGCGCTGCCCAGCATCTGACGCAGATACCACTGGCCCTTGGTTTCGCCGATCATGTCGGTTTTGGTGAACTTCTCGGCGCCGTCGGGGAAGTGCCCGCAGAAGATCACGGCGTTGGCCCACACATTGCGGATGACGTTGGCCAGCCAGTTCGCCGTCACGGTGGACCTGTAGGTCGCGCCCGGCGACAGCGAGGTCAAGGCCGGGAATGCGACATAGTCCTTAACCACCTGGCGACCGGCCTTGGCGATGAATTCCAGCGTCCTTTCCCGGGCCTCGTCATGGTCCATCCGCTTCATCACCATCTTGCCGAGCTCGACGTGCTGCAAGCCGACGCCCCATTCGAAGCCGAGCGCGAGCAGAGCGTTGAACAGCAGGTTGAAGATGTTGAAGCGCTTCCAGCGCTGGTCGCGGGTGACGCGCAGCAGGCCATAGCCGACGTCGTCGTCCATCCCGAGGATGTTGGTGTACTTGTGGTGCACGAAGTTGTGGGTGTAGCGCCAGTGCTTGGACGACCCGGCCATGTCCCACTCCCACGTCGAGGAGTGGATTTCCGGGTCGTTCATCCAGTCCCACTGGCCGTGCATGACGTTGTGGCCGATCTCCATGTTCTCGACGATCTTGGCCACGCCCAGGGTCGCCGTGCCTGCCCACCACGCCGAACGCCGTGAACTCCCGGCGAGCAGCAGCCGGCCGGTTACCTCCAGCGCACGCTGCGCTGCAATGGTCCGACGGATGTAGCGCGCGTCTCGCGCGCCGCGAGAGTCTTCGGTGTCCTGGCGGATCGCGTCGAGCTCCACGGCCAGGTTTTCGATATCGGTATCCGTCAGATGCGCGAATACGTCGACGTCTGTGATCGCCATCGTCTTGATCCCCCTGTGCTCGTTGTCCGGTCAGTTACTTACGCTATCGTAACCTACGAATCCGTAGGTTACCTGTGAGTAATCATTAGATGTCGAGCGCGCAATCGCCCGAGGCGGCCGATATGCAGGTCTGAACCCGGGTTCCGGGGTCGTGTTCCTGGCCGGTCCGCAGATCACGGACGTGGCCTTCCACCAGGCTGACCACGCAGGACTGGCAGATGCCCATCCGGCAGCCGAACGGCATCTGCACGCCGGCGCCTTCACCGGCGTCCATCAATGACGTCGCGGCATCGGTGGCAACGGCGCGCCCGCTTCGGACGAACGTGACCGTTCCGCCGGCCCCGGCGGGTGCGGCCTTGGACACCGCGAATCGCTCCAGGTGCAGCCGGTCGCTGATGCCCGCCGACGACCACACCTTTTCAGCCTGAGCGAGCATGCCCTCCGGACCGCACGCCCAGGTCTGGCGTTCACGCCAGTCGGGCACCTCTTGTTCGAGCGAAGCAAGATCGAGCCGACCCTGTCTGCGGGTCTCCCGCACCTGCAAGCGATAACCCGGCCGGTCGACCGCCAGCGCAGCCAACTCGGCGCCAAACATCACGTCGGATTCGGTCGGCGCCGAATGCAGATGCGTGACGTCGGTGATTTGGTTGCGGCGCACCAGAGTCCGCAGCATCGACATCACCGGCGTTATCCCGGAGCCGGCGGTCAGGAACAGGATCGCCGGCGGTGCCGGGTCGGGCAGGACGAAGTTGCCCTGGGGCGCGGCCAGCCGGACGATGGTCCCCGGCTCGACGCCGGCCACGAGGTGCGTGGACAGAAAGCCCTCGGGCATAGCTTTGACGGTGATGGTGACCGTGCGCGGCGACCCGGGCCCCTGGGCGGCCGGGCTCGACGTCAGCGAATACGACCGCCAGCGCCAGCGTCCGTTCATCAGCAGCCCGATCCCGATGTACTGGCCCGGCTGGTAGTCGAAGCTGAAACCCCAACCCGGCTTGATCACCAGGGTCGCGGAATCTTCGGTCTCCCGGCGAACCTCGACGATGCGGCCCCGCAATTCCCGCGCGGACCACAGCGGATTGGCCAGATGCAGATAGTCGTCAGGCAACAGCGGCGTCGTGATGCGTGCAGCTATCTTGCGCAGCGCGTGCCACCCGGGATGCCTATCGGCGCCCGCGATCACCGGACGCGTGGTGGCGACGACATTGCCGGTGATTGATTCGAATTTCTTGCTCATAGGAAGCTCCTGCTCACCATGCGGCACTTAGCTCCCGCTCACCACAGGGCGATTCCACGCCTCTGAGAAACGCTGGTTAAAGGCTACGATGCCGTAACCTACGGTACCGTATCCACGCTGGAGCGCCAGACATCCGTCACATCTGACCGGCTAAATCCACGATCGCCCAGGTCAGCGGACATCGTCGGTGGGCTACAGCGATTGCCCGCCTCCTCCTCCCAGCGCTACGCGCCGGGCATCGTCGGCAGGCTAAAGCAGGTCCAGCAGGAATGGCAGTTCCTGGTTCGCATACCAGGCCAAATCGTGGTCCAAAGCGTCGCCGACAATCAGTTCCGCGTCCTCATCGCCCAAGTCAGCGGCGTCGATGACCTCAATCGCCTTCACAACGTCCGACTCGGCGCCGGCGTTGTCGACGTAAGCGGCAACGACTTGGCCAACCGTGACCGGCGCACCGAGCCGGACCACGGCGTCGTCGAGGTCGGGACGGAAATTGACGTCT
>DASSGQ010000287.1:0-22117 GCA_035693385.1 Mycobacterium sp. | reverse complement strand
GGCGGAGGCGGCGTAGGCGCTGCGCCCGGCGGCTTTCGCGGCCGTCCTGGTGGTGGCGGCCCCGGTGGTGGTGGCCCCGGTGGCCCCGGTGGCGGCGGGGGTGGCCGCCCCGGTCAGCGCGGCGGTGCCGCCGGCGCGTTCGGCCGTCCCGGGGGTGCGCCCCGGCGCGGCCGCAAGTCCAAGCGGCAGAAACGCCAGGAATACGACTCGATGCAGGCGCCCGTCGTCGGCGGCGTGCGGTTGCCGCACGGCAACGGCGAGACGATCCGGCTGGCGCGCGGCGCGTCCTTGTCGGACTTCGCCGAAAAGATCGACGCCAACCCGGCGGCGCTGGTGCAGGCGCTGTTCAACCTCGGCGAGATGGTGACCGCTACCCAGTCGGTCGGCGACGAGACGCTCGAGCTGCTGGGCGGCGAGATGAACTACAACGTCCAGGTCGTCAGCCCCGAGGACGAAGACCGCGAGCTGCTGGAATCCTTCGACCTGACCTACGGCGAGGACGAGGGCGGCGAGGAAGACCTGCAGACCCGTCCGCCGGTGGTGACCGTGATGGGTCACGTCGACCACGGTAAAACCCGTCTGCTGGACACCATCCGTAAGGCCAACGTCCGCGAGGGCGAGGCCGGCGGCATCACCCAGCACATCGGCGCCTACCAGGTCGCCGTCGACCTGGACGGTACCGAGCGGCCGATCACCTTCATCGACACCCCGGGTCACGAGGCGTTCACCGCCATGCGTGCCCGCGGTGCCAAGGCCACCGACATCGCCGTCCTGGTGGTCGCGGCCGACGACGGCGTGATGCCGCAGACGGTGGAGGCCATCAACCACGCGCAGGCAGCTGACGTGCCGATCGTGGTGGCGGTCAACAAGATCGATAAGGAGGGCGCCGACCCGACCAAGATCCGGTCGCAGCTCACCGAATATGGTTTGGTGGCAGAGGATTTCGGTGGCGAAACGATGTTCGTCGATATCTCCGCCAAGCAGGGCACCAACATCGAGGCGCTGCTGGAGGCGGTCGTGCTGACCGCCGACGCGGCCCTGGACCTGCGGGCCAACCCCGACATGGAGGCCCAGGGTGTGGCCATCGAAGCGCACCTGGACCGCGGTCGCGGCCCCGTAGCCACCGTGTTGATTCAACGCGGAACGCTGCACGTCGGTGACTCCGTGGTCGCCGGCGACGCCTACGGGCGGGTCCGCCGCATGGTCGACGAACACGGCGAGGACATCGAGGCGGCGCTGCCGTCGCGTCCGGTCCAGGTGATCGGGTTCACGTCGGTGCCGGGCGCCGGCGACAACTTCCTGGTCGTCGACGAGGACCGCATCGCCCGCCAGATCGCCGACCGGCGCAGCGCCCGCAAGCGCAACGCTCTGGCGGCGCGTTCGCGCAAGCGGATCAGCCTGGAGGACCTGGACTCGGCGCTGAAGGAAACCAGCCAGCTGAACCTGATCCTCAAGGGCGACAACGCCGGTACTGTCGAGGCCCTGGAAGAGGCCCTGCTGGGGATCCAGATCGACGACGAGGTGGAATTGCGCGTCATCGACCGCGGCGTCGGTGGCATCACCGAGACCAACGTCAACCTGGCGTCGGCCTCGGACGCGGTGATCATCGGCTTCAACGTGCGCGCCGAAGGCAAGGCGACGGAGCTGGCCAATCGCGAAGGCGTGGACATCCGCTACTACTCGGTGATCTACCAGGCCATCGACGAGATCGAGAAGGCCCTGCGCGGCCTGCTCAAGCCGATCTACGAGGAGAACCAGCTGGGTCGCGCCGAAATCCGCGCGCTGTTCCGCTCCTCGAAGGTCGGCCTGATCGCCGGTTGCCTGGTCACCTCCGGTGTGATTCGCCGCAACGGGAAGGCCCGGTTGTTGCGGGACAACATCGTGGTCGCCGAGAACATCACCATCGCATCGCTGCGACGGGAGAAGGACGACGTGACCGAGGTCCGCGATGGCTACGAGTGCGGTCTCACTCTGACCTACTCCGACATCAAGGAAGGCGACGTCATCGAGTCCTTCGAGCTGGTCCAGAAGGAGCGCGCCTGATGGCCGACCCCGCCCGGGCGCGCCGGCTGGCGAAACGGATTTTCACGATCGTCGCCTCGGCAATCGAGTTCGAGATCAAGGATCCGGGGCTGGACGGGGTGACCATCGTCGACACCAAGGTGACCGCCGACCTGCACGACGCGACGGTGTTCTACACCGTGATGGGGCCCACACTGGATGACGAGCCGGATTACGCCGCCGCCGCGGCCGCGCTGGAGCGGGCAAAAGGAACGCTGCGCACCAGGGTGGGGGCCGGCACCGGCGTGCGCTTCACTCCCACGCTGACGTTCACTCGGGACACGACGTCGGACAGCGTGCATCGGATGGACGAGTTGTTGGCGCGCGCTCACGCCGCGGACGCCGACGTGGCGCGGGTGCGCTCGGGCGCCAAACCGGCCGGGGAGGCCGATCCATACCGGGTCAGCGGGACGTTCGCGGAACCGCAGGCGGGGGCACTCGACGGGCTCGACGCTAGGGATGCCGGTGACGACGACCAATCCGAAGACTGAGCTGGCCGGCACTTCGTGCGTGGGGGCACGAGTCGACGCACTCGGTGCCGTCGAGTTGCTGTCGTGCGCCGCGACGATCGCGGTGATCGCTCATGTCCACCCCGACGCCGACACCATCGGCGCGGGGCTGGCGCTTGCCCTGGTGCTGGACCGGTGCGGCAAGGACGTGGAGGTCAGTTTCGCCTCCCCGGCGACACTGCCGGAGTCGCTGAGTTCGCTGCCGGGCTGTGAGCTGCTGGTCACCCCGGACGCGATGCGCCGCGATGTCGATCTGGTGGTGACCGTGGATGTCCCGAGCCTCAAGCGGCTGGGGGAGTTGAGCGATTTGGCCGCTCCCGGCCGGCAGTTGCTGGTCATCGACCACCACGCCTCCAACGACATGTTCGGTACCGCGAACTTCATCGACGTGTCGGCGGATTCCACCACGATGATGATCGCCGAACTGCTCGACACCTGGGGCAAGCCGATCGACCTCGAGGTCGCGCACTGCATCTATGCCGGCCTGACGACCGACACCGGATCGTTCCGCTGGGCCAGCGCCCGCGCCCTGCGGCTGGCGGCTCGGCTGGTCGACACCGGCGTGGACAACGCCGCCATCAGCCGGACGCTGATGGATACCCATCCGTTCGGGTGGTTGCCGCTGTTGTCGCGCGTGCTGGGCTCGGCGCAGCTGCTGCGGGAGGCGGCCGGTGGCCACGGGCTGGTCTACGCGGTTGTCGAGAATCGGGACTGGATCGATTCTCGCCCCGAGGAAGTGGAGAGCATCGTCGACATCGTGCGGACCACCGCGCAGGCCGAGGTGGCGGCGGTCTTCAAGGAGATCGCCCCGCAGCAGTGGTCGGTGTCGATGCGGGCCAAGGCCGACATGGATTTGGCGACGGTCGCCTCCACGTTCGGCGGCGGTGGCCACCGGCTCGCCGCCGGCTACTCCACCGCCGGCTCGATAGAGGACGTCGTGGCGTCGCTGTGCGCCGCCCTGGGCTGATCGCTCGCTAAAACGCCCAGCTCCCTGACCGCTGCAGGACGAAGCCGTGGTCCCCGCTGGTGGCGTCGAGGCAGGCGACGAGATTGTCGGCTCCGACGGCGCAAGTCACGTTCAGGTACGACAACTTCTGGCCCGCACCCAGTGATTTGCCGCCGGACGGCAATGGGGGCGAACTGCCGTCGCAGCCGCCGTAGGACATGCGGCTCAACTCGTAGCCGGGTCCCTTGAAGTTCACGGCGCCCACCACGCAGTCGCCGGGTTTGGTGTGGCCGCCGCCGGGGAAGGGAACATCGTCCATGCCGGGCATGTCACCGTTGCACTTGATGTCCTGCGACGGTTGCGGCGGCGGCGCCGGCCCCCCATAGAAGGTGCACACCAGGGTGGACGTGGGGGAGAAACTGACCCGTGGAGAGGCGCCCGGGTCAGACATCGTGACGTAGCCGTCCGCCGCGACCGCGGCGAAAGTGTCGAGATTGGGAAACCCCGGAGGCGGCTGCGCGCCCGCTTGCGCCGCGGGCCCCGCGATCGCCGATGCCGCCGCCAGAGTCAGGCCACCAAGGGCCCGCACGGTGAGGGCCTGCACGGTGAGCGGGCCAGCACGCATCCGGTTCCTCCTGGGCTGGGGACTGCTTTCGTCCAGTTGGAGGGATGGTATTGGTTATCGCCAGAGCGCGCGAGCAGCGCACTTGTCGGCACAGACCCATGTGGCGGATGAGACGACACGCGCCCGTGCCTATGGTGGAGGCATGTGCCGGAACATCACCGAACTGCGCGGCTTGCAGCCGTCGGCCACACCCGAGGAGATCGCGGCGGCCGCGCGCCAATATGTGCGCAAGGTCAGCGGCATCACGCACCCCTCGGCAGTCAACGCCGAAGCATTCGAGGCGGCCGTCGCCGAGGTCACCGAGACGACGACGCGATTGCTGGGGGCATTGGCGCCGCGACGCCAGCCGCCCAAGACCGTGCCGCCGCTGCGGCGGCCCGAGGTCGTCGCCAGGCTGGCCGGCGCGAAATGACCCTGACCGCAACGATGCCCGCCCTCAAGGAGTGGGCCGCGGTGGTGCATGGGCTGCTGGCCGGTCGGCAACGGGTGCTGCTGCGCAAGGGCGGCATCGGCGAGAAGCGGTTCGAGTTGGCGGCCCGGGAGTTCTTCCTGTTCCCCACGGTCGCCCACAGCCACGCGCAGCGGGTCCGACCCGAGCATCGAGACCTGCTGGAAGCCGGGGCCACGGACAGCACCGACGACCGCCTGCTCGTCCGGGCTGCGGCGAAAGTTGTTGCCGCGGTGCCGGTTAACCGGCCAGAGGGTCTCCCGGCGATCGAGGATCTGCACATCTGGACCGCCGAGTCGGTGCGCGCCGACCGGCTCGACTTCCGGCCCAAGCACAAACTGGCCGTGCTGGTGGTGTCGGTGATTCCGTTGGCCGAGCCGGTGCTGATCGCTCGCACCCCCGAGTACGCGGGCTGCACGAGCTGGGTGCAGCTGCCGCTGACGCCGGCTGACCTCGTATCAGTGCGGCCGGCGCACGACCCGGTTCACGACGACGCCGCGCTAGCTGCCGTCGCTGCCCGGGTCCGCGACGCGGTCGGCTGACGGATCGGCGGGGCCGGCCGGAAGCAGCAGCCGGGACCGTCCGTAGTGCACCACGTGGGTGACCGGCTGGGAGTGCCGGCCGGTCAGCACCGGTTCCCCGGTGCCGAGGTTTCGCGCGTAACGGGGGAACCAGCTGCCGGCGATCAGGAGGCGGATGCGTGTCCCGGCCGGGAAGCGGTGCGCGATCCCGTCGAGTTCGATGCGGACGGTCTCCGTTCCCGGTCCCAGTCGCCGGTAGGCTTCGCTGACGTTGCGGGAACGGCCCTTGGCGTCGACCTGGCTCACCCGGACGAACAGGTCGGCGCACGGATTGTCGGAGGTGTGCGCCAATTCCACGACGGGGCTTCCGTACACGGTCAGATCCTGGGCGAGGGCGCCGCTGGTGAAGGCGAGCACGTCCGCGCGCCGTGCCAGCTTGCTGTCGTCGCCATAACCGGCGTCCGGGGACAGCAGCGGACCGCCGGTGGTGGGTGTCGGGTCGGTGGGGTCCGAGCGGAACTTCGCGGGTGCCACGCCGGTCAGGTCTGTTGGCTCGGTCTCACCGAGATAGCCGCCGGGCCGCAGGTACAGCGCGCGCTCGGTGGTGGCCGGCGGCCAGTCTTGTAGGTTGCGCCAGCCCAGCCCGGTGACGAAGACGCGGACCCTGCTGGGACGGCGCAGCGCCTCCGTGCCGCCCAGGTGGGCGTCCAGCCAGTCCAGTGTGTCCCTGGCGCCGACGGCCAGCCCTTTGGTGAGCATCTCGGTGTGTGTCCAGGGTCCGACGGTGAGCGCGACGTCGACGCCCCGGCCCCGCAGATGGGCATACTGCTGCAACGTCTGCTGCACGAAGATGTCCTGCCAGCCGCTGAGCAGCAGCACGGGCACCTGCACGCGGTCCAGCGCCTGGCCGAGTCGCAGCGATTTCCAGAACGGATCCTCGGGGTCACTGTGTTCGACCCACGATTCGAACCACGGTGCGCCCGTGCCCAGCAGCGCCCGGGCACCGGCACCCACCGGCACCTCGGCAACCGCCCGCGCCACCCTGCGCGGGGCGCCCAGCTGGCGGATTCGGCCCCGGATACGCGCCGGGTCCTCCTGTTGCGAAACCACGTGGCTCCAGCCCAAGAAGTCGTTGATCGCGAAGGTGCCGGTACCCCACACCGCGTCGTAGAAATCATGCGGACCCACGGTGACGACGGCCGCGGCCAGCTCCGGTGGCGGATCGACCAGCAGCGCCCACTGGGTGAACCCCAGGTAGGACACGCCGACGGTGGCGAACCGGCCGGTGAACCAGTGCTGCTCACGCAGCCAATCGACCGTGTCGGCGCCGTCGGACACCTCGTTGACCATCGGTTCGAGCACCCCGCCCGACCCGAACGTTCCACGCACGCTCTGCAGCACCACGTGGTAGCCGCGGGCCGCATACAGCCTGGCGTAGGCCAGCGAGAACGGGAACGCGCGCCCATACGGCCCACGGACCAGCAGGGTGCCGCGGGGCTCGGCGGTGGTCGGCGCGTAGTGGTCGGCCAGCAGCTGGACCCCGTCGCGCATCGGCACCTGAACCTGCTTCACGGTGTAGCCGGTGGCCGCCGGAGGCAGGCCCAGCAGTCGGCCGACGGCGTTGCCGCCGACTTGTCGCAGGGCGCCCAGCCTGCGCTGCGCGGGTCGGGTAGCGGTCGTAGTCACGATCCCAGGCTAAGACCCCGCTCGGCCGGCGGCCGCACGCGTCGACGCGGGCCCGGCCGCTGGGCCGTAAAACCTGCCTTAAAACTTGTAATAGGGCGCGAGGTCGTTGGCCCGCTGCAGATTGGTGGACATGCAGTCGACGTCGGGGTTGGAGTAGACCGTCGAGAAGAACAGCGCCTGCTGTAGCACCCCGTAGCTGGTCTTGAACGCCACCATGCAGGAGTAATACCAATAGCTGTTGTGATAGGTCGGCTTGAGAACCCAGTACTGTGCGGCGCGGTGCCCCTGGATCGTGGTTTCGACGGCGTCGGCGGGCAGGGTTTGCGCGTAGGTGCGCCAGACAATGGGCTCGACGGCCATCTGATAGTTGCCGGCGTCGAAGTGGCACCGCAGCCCGTCCTCGGGTTCGGGCGGTGTGAACGCCAACCCGAGCCGCTGGATCACGTCGAACGGTATGTCCTCGCACGCGTCGAAGGGCCGCGGATCGGTGGTCGCCACGATCGGGCTCTTCATCGTGGTTTCCGTCGGCGCGGTCGTTTCCATCGGCTCGGCGGTCGATCGCAGCTCGATCGGCCGGGCTCCGGTCGACGCGGACGGCGCGCCCCGCAGGCCCATCGCGCCCCCGATGACCGTGGTGACCAGCGCACCAAGCGCTCCAATCAGACGCACGTTGGCGGACACGACACCCCCTGATGCCTCGGCGGTCCCTTGCCGGGGAGTGTACAAGTCGGGTTCGCGGCGGCACAGTGAAACCTGAACTTGTTCTAACTTGGCCGCCGACCGCGCACCCCCAGGCACCCGGGCACGGCCCGCGACGGGCGCGAAAACGGCCATTCGAAAGCGAGTCATTAGGCTGGTTGGTCGTGGCTTGGCAAAAATCGCAGCATGAATCGACGAACGGCGCGCAACCTACGCTGTGGGCCGTTTCCGACCTGCACACCGGCCACCTGGGCAATAAGCCGATCACCGAGTCGCTGCACCCGTCGTCGCCGGAGGATTGGTTGATCGTCGCCGGCGACGTCGCCGAACGTACCGACGAGATCCGTTGGGCCCTTGACCTGCTGCGGCGGCGTTTCGCCAAGGTGATCTGGGTCCCGGGCAACCACGAGCTGTGGACCACCAACCGCGATCCCGTGCAGATCTTCGGCAAGGCGCGCTACGAGTACCTGGTCAACATGTGCGACGAGATGGGTGTGGTCACCCCCGAACATCCGTTCCCGGTGTGGACCGAGCGCGGCGGCCCCGCCACGATCGTGCCGATGTTCCTGCTTTACGACTACACCTTCTTGCCCGAGGGGGCGACGAGCAAAGGCGAGGGCATAGCTATCGCGCGAGAACGCAACGTGGTGGCCACCGACGAATTCCTCCTCTCACCCGAGCCGTACGCCACTCGCGACGCCTGGTGCCGCGAACGGCTCAGCCGTACCCGCGCCCGTCTCGAACAGCTCGACTGGATGACACCGACGGTCCTGGTGAACCATTTCCCGCTGGTGCGCGAGCCCTGCGAGGCGTTGTTTATTCCGGAATTCTCGCTGTGGTGCGGAACCACCAAGACCGCCGACTGGCACACGCGCTATAACGCCATCTGTTCGGTGTATGGACACTTACACATTCCGCGGACCACCTGGTATGACGGCGTGCGCTTCGAAGAGGTGTCGGTGGGCTATCCGCGAGAGTGGCGGCGGCGCAAGCCGTACAGCTGGCTGCGCCAGGTGCTGCCGGAGCCCCGGTACGCGCCCGGCTATCTCAACGACTTCGGCGGTCACTTCGTGGTCACTCCCGAGATGCGCCGACAGGCCGAACAGTTCCGGGAACGGTTGCGGCAGCGGCAGTCACGATGACGGCGCGCATGCTGTTGTCGCCGGTGTTGCCCGGCACGGTGTCCGAGGATCTGGCATACGCGGAGGTGTATTCCGATCCGCCCGGCCTGAGCCCGCTGCCCGAGGAGGAGCCACTGATCGCCAAGTCGGTTGCCAAGCGGCGCAACGAGTTCATCACCGCCCGTCACTGTGCGCGGATCGCGTTGGGCGAGCTGGGCGTGCCGCCGGTGCCGATCCTCAAGGGCGACAAGGGAGAACCGTGCTGGCCCGACGGCGTGGTGGGCAGCCTCACCCACTGCACGGGTTACCGCGGCGCGGTGGTGGGACGCGCCGGCCCGGTGCGTTCGGTGGGCATCGACGCCGAACCGCACGACGTGTTGCCGCAGGGAGTGCTCGATGCGATCACGCTCGAACAGGAACGTCATGAAATCGCCGCGTTGCCCGAGGGGCTGCATTGGGACCGAATCCTGTTCTGCGCCAAGGAAGCAACATACAAAGCCTGGTTTCCGTTGACCAAGCGCTGGTTGGGTTTCGAGGACGCCCACATCACGTTCGACATCGATTCGCCCGGAATGGGGACCGCCGGGGTGTTCGTCTCCAAGATCCTGATCGACGGGGAGACGCTGTCGGGTTCGCCGCTGACCGCGCTGCGGGGCCGATGGTCGGTCGAGCGCGGACTGGTGCTGACCGCGATCGTGCTATGAGCGAAAGCCCAACCGGCCCCGGACTAGTGGTGGTCGACAAGCCGGCGGGGATGACCAGTCACGACGTCGTGGCGCGCTGTCGCCGCATCTTTGCCACCCGCAGGGTCGGGCACGCCGGGACGCTGGATCCGATGGCCACCGGTGTGCTGGTGGTCGGGGTGGACCGCGCCACCAAAATCCTCGGTCTGTTGACGGCGGCCTCGAAGTCGTATGCGGCCACTATCCGGCTGGGCCAGACCACGTCCACCGAGGATGCCGAAGGTGAACTGCTACACAGTGTTTCGGCCTCGCATCTGGCAGACGAGGCGATCGCCGGCGCGATCGCCGGACTGCGCGGTGAGATCGAGCAGGTGCCGTCGGCGGTCAGCGCGATCAAGGTGGACGGCCGTCGTGCCTACCAGCTGATGCGCGAGGGCCACGTGGTGGAGTTGCAGGCCCGGCCGGTGCGCATCGATCGCTTCGAGATGCTGGCTACGCGGCGCGCGGTCGACGGTGTTATCGATCTGGATGTCGACGTCGATTGTTCGTCGGGAACTTATATCCGTGCGCTGGCCCGCGATTTGGGTGCCGCGCTTGGTGTCGGCGGGCATCTCACTTCGTTGCGGCGCACCCGTGTCGGGCGCTTTGGACTGGACCAGGCACGCTCACTGGACGACCTGTCCGCGCGACCCCGACTTAGTTGGACTCTGGACGAGGCGTGCCTGCTGATGTTTCCGCGCCGCGATCTCAACGCCGACGAAGCCGAGGCGGCCGGCAACGGCCGGTCGCTTTCGCCTGCCGGCATCGACGGTGTGTACGCCGCCAGCGACGCCGACGGCCGGGTGATCGCACTGCTGCGCGATGAGGGCGGCAGGACCAAGTCGGTGGTGGTGATCCGCCCGGCGACGCTCTAGTCAGGCACGCAGCGGCGGGAGGAGAAGCCGGGCAATCTGGCCTAGCCCGGCGACGCTCTAGTCAGGCAGGTCAGAGTCGGCCGAGCAGCTCGGCCTTCTTCGTGGCGAACTCTTCGTCGGAGAGGATGCCGCGCTGATGCAATCCGGCGAGCGATTCGATGGCCGCGACGATGGCAGCAGAATCCCCGGGCACGGCGGAAGCTGACCTGGCCGGCGGCGTCTCGGGCGCGAATTGCGGCGGCGGGTTGGATTGCTGCTGCGACTGATATTGCGGGGCGTGCGGCGCGCCAGGAGCGGGTGGGGCGGCCGAAGCGTCAGCCGCACGCGCTGGACCGAGGTCACGCAGACTCGATACGCCGAAGGTGCCCAACTGGCTGGTGAAGACCACCGAGCCGTAACCGCCGCCCTGCTGCTGTTGCACACCGCCGATGTGGTGCTCGCCGGTGTCGAAAACCCTTGTGACACCGCCGATCTGGACCGCCAGCCGTCGTGTTCCGGGGAAGAATGCGTAGCGCACGTCGTTCTGCCCGCCCGCCGCACTGGGGACCCCGAGTTCGGCCGGCCACCAGTTGTTCGAAGGCAACAGCCCCGCCTCGGAGTGCGCGGTCGAGGGCGGAAATACCGTGGTGGTGGCAAGCAGCTGAACCAGTTCGTTGCACAGCGCATCGACGCGGGCCTTGAGCGCGTTGTCGAACATGTCGCCGACCATCGTCATGCCGCCACGCATCCATTGCCCGCCCCCGCCGAGCTCGGGAATCGAGAACTGGGCCATGGTGCCGCCACCGGCGCGCAGCGCGAACAGCATGGACAACACCGCTTCTTGGGACAGCCCATGGCGCTGGGCGATCTCGGCGATGGCGTTGGCGGCTTCGGGGGTAACCGTTGCCTTCATAGTCTCGATTCTTTCGTCGGCTTCATTCGAGCGTACGCAAGCCGGACGGGAGGGCGGGGGTTCCAGCCGGCGGCCGCGCACGGTTAAGCTGCCGACTAGACGGGTGTCAAAGAAGCCCAGCCGTCTGGAAGGGGCGCTATGTCCGCCAAGGGATCCAACAAGGTGTACGTCATCGGTGTCGGCATGACGAAATTCGAGAAGCCGGGCCGCCGCGCGGGCTGGGATTACCCGGACATGGCGAGGGAGTCGGGGACCAACGCGCTGCACGACGCCGGCATCGAGTACTCGGAGATCGAGCAAGGCTACGTCGGATATGTCTACGGCGAATCGACGTCGGGGCAGCGGGCGCTCTACGAGCTGGGCTTGACCGGCATTCCCGTCGTCAATGTCAACAACAACTGCTCGACGGGTTCCACCGCGCTGTTCCTGGCGGCGCAGGCGATTCGCGGCGGATTGGCCGACTGCACCATCGCTTTGGGGTTCGAGAAGATGCAGCCCGGGTCGCTCGCGGCGTCCTACGAAGACCGCACCAACCCGATGGACAAGCACGTCAAGGCGATGGCCGAGATCAGCGAGTTCGCCTTCCCCGCTGCGCCGTGGATGTTCGGGGCCGCCGGGCGCGAACACATGAAGCAATACGGCAGCACTGCCGAGCACTTCGCCAAGATCGGCTTTAAGAACCACAAGCACTCGGTGAACAACCCGTATGCGCAATTCCAGGATGAGTACACCCTCGACGACATCCTGGCGGCGCGGATGATCTACGACCCGCTGACCAAGCTGCAGTGTTCGCCGACGTCGGACGGTTCGGGTGCGGCGATCCTGGCGTCCGAGTCGTTCGTCGACAGCCACGGGCTGGCCGGCCAGGCGGTGGAAATCGTCGGCCAGGCCATGACGACGGACTTCGCGTCCACCTTCGACGGCAGCGCCAAGAACCTGATCGGCTATGACATGAATGTGCAAGCCGCACAACGTGTTTACCACCAATCAGGATTGGGTCCCGAGGACTTTCAGGTAATCGAACTGCACGACTGCTTCTCGGCCAACGAGCTGCTGCTGTATGAGGCCCTTGGCCTGTGCGGCGCGGGCGAGGCGCCGAAGTTGATCGACAACGGCGACACCACCTACGGCGGGCGCTGGGTGGTCAACCCGTCCGGGGGACTGATCTCCAAGGGGCACCCGCTGGGTGCGACCGGATTGGCGCAGTGCGCAGAACTCACCTGGCAGCTGCGGGGGACCGCCGACAAGCGCCAGGTCGATGACGTGACTGCGGCGTTGCAGCACAACATCGGGCTGGGCGGTGCCGCCGTGGTGACCGCCTACCAGCGCGCCGACCGCTGAATCACGAGGCGGCGCACGGGGCCAAGGGGGGAGAGCCGTGATCGAGTGGTCCGACACCGATCTGATGGTCCGGGATGCCGTTCGTCAGTTCATCGACAAGGAAATTCGTCCGCATCTGGACGAACTGGAAACGGGCGCGTTGTCGCCCTATCCGATCGCCCGCAAGCTGTTCAGCCAGTTCGGCCTTGATGCGATGGCTGCCGAATCGGTCAAGAAGGTGCTGGACCGGGAGCGCGCCAGGCAGGACGGGAGGACCAGCGAGGCGACCGACGAAAATCACTACGGCGCAAGCGGTTTCGGAATGAGCGGGGCACCGGCATCGATGGTCGCGATGCTGGTGTCCGAACTGGCCGGGGTGAGCATCGGATTGCTGAGCACCGCGACGGTCAGCCTCGGGCTGGGTGCGGCGACCATCATGAGCCGCGGCACGCTGGCCCAGAAGGAGCGCTGGCTGCCCGACCTGATGACGCTGAAAAAGATCGCGGCGTGGGCCATCACCGAGCCGGACTCCGGCTCGGATGCGTTCGGCGGCATGAAGACCACCGTCCGGCGCTCCGGCGACGGAGACGGGGCCTACATCCTCAACGGGCAGAAGACGTTCATCACCAACGGCCCCTACGCCGACGTGCTGGTGGTCTACGCCAAACTCGCCGACTCCGCGGCCGACCCGCGCAACCGGCCGGTGCTGATCTTCGTGCTAGACGCGGGCATGCCAGGGCTGACCCAGGGCAAGCCGTTCAAGAAGATGGGCATGATGTCCTCGCCGACCGGTGAGCTGTTCTTCGACAACGTCCGGCTGACCCCGGACCGCCTCCTCGGCGAAAACGAACAGCACGGCGGGGACGGCCGCGACAGCGCCCGAGCCAACTTCGCCGCCGAACGGATCGGGATCGCCATGATGGCCCTGGGCATCATCAACGAATGCCACCGGCTGTGCGTGGATTACGCCAAGACCCGCACCTTGTGGGGCAAGAACATCGGGCAATTCCAATTGATCCAGCTCAAGCTGGCCAAGATGGAGATCGCGCGGATCAACGTGCAGAACATGGTGTTTCAGACCATCGACCGGCAAAAGGCCGGAAAACCGCTGACGCTGGCCGAGGCATCGGCGATCAAGCTGTATTCGTCGGAGGCGGCCACCGACGTCGCAATGGAGGCCGTACAACTCTTCGGCGGTAACGGCTACATGGCCGAGTACCGGGTCGAGCAGCTGGCCCGCGACGCGAAGTCGCTGATGATCTACGCCGGCAGCAACGAGGTTCAGGTGACGCACATCGCCAAGGGCCTGCTGGCCGACTAGCGCTCGCGGAAAATCAGGTGGGTCAGCGCACCACCCAGATCGCCCGGGCCGCCGGGCTGCCCAGATCGACGGTGCTTTCGGCGCCGTCGTCGGATTCGATGACCACCGAAATCATTCCGGCGAACTCGCGGCGAGTCAGCACGCGCAGCCGAGAGTCGAGATTGATACCGACGTCGGCGAAATAGCGCAGCATCTCCGGGTCGGCGTCTGAGATACGGGCCACGGTCGCGGAGTCTCCCGCGCTGCACGCCCACAGCTGTTTGGCCGGTGGTGTGGGCACCTGCCCGTCGGAGGCCGGGATCGGGTCGCCGTGCGGGTCGCGTTGCGGGAACCCCAGCTTGGCGTCGATGCGGGCCACCAAGCGGTCCGAGACCGCGTGCTCGAGCACCTCGGCCTCGTCGTGAACCTCGTCCCAGCCGTACCCGAGCTCGTTGACGAGGAATGCCTCCAACAGGCGGTGCCGGCGCACCACCTTGAGCGCGGCCCGGCGTCCCGCCTCGGTCAGCGTCACGGCGCCATACTTCTCGTGGTCGACCAGGCCCTGCTCGGCGAGTTTGCGGATCGACTCCGAGGCCGTGCTGGCCGACACCCCGATCCGGTCGGCAAGCATTTTGGTGCTGACCTTTTGCCTGGACCACTCCTGGGCATTCCAGATGACCTTGAGATAGTCCTGGCCGACCGCGGTAATACCGCCAGGCCCATCGTCAGCCCTCACAAGCAGAAAGTTTAGGCAACCTGGGCGTGATCCGGTGCGCTCCTCGCCATCCTGATCGATTGTGCGTGCAAAAACCTGCGGTAGGTACCGACCGATATCGGTTCTCGGGTCACGTCGGGCCGCGTCGCGCCGTAGGCTTGCGGTCGTGCAGCGGTGGCGCGGCCAAGACGAGATTCCGACCGACTGGGGCAGGTGCGTAGTCACCATCGGAGTGTTCGATGGTGTGCATCGCGGCCACGCCGAGCTGATCGCGCATGCGGTGAAAGCCGGCCGGACGCGAAATGTGCCGACGGTGCTGATGACGTTCGACCCGCACCCGATGGAAGTGGTCTATCCCGGCAGCCACCCGGCGCAGCTGACGACGCTGACCCGGCGCGCCGAGCTCGTCGAAGAGTTCGGCATCGACGTCTTCCTGGTGATGCCGTTCACCAGCGATTTCATGAAGCTCACCCCCGAACGCTATGTGCACGAGCTGCTGGTGGAAAACCTGCACGTGGTCGAGGTCGTGGTGGGCGAGAACTTCACCTTCGGTAAGAAAGCGGCCGGCAACGTCGACACCCTGCGCAAGGCCGGTGAGCGGTTCGGATTCGCGGTGGAGTCAATGTCGCTGTTGTCGGAGCACCACAGCAACGAAACCGTGACGTTCTCGTCCACCTACATCCGGTCCTGCGTGGACGCCGGCGACATGGTGGCTGCCACGGAGGCGCTGGGCCGCCCACACCGCGTCGAGGGTGTCGTGGTCCGCGGTTACGGGCGAGGCGCCGAGTTGGGCTTTCCCACCGCGAACGTGGCGCCGCCGATGTATTCGGCCATCCCGGCCGATGGCGTGTATGCAGCCTGGTTCACCGTGCTCGGACACGGGCCGGTGACGGGCACCGTCGTCCCGGGGGAGCGCTACCAGGCCGCCGTGTCCGTCGGCACCAATCCGACGTTTTCCGGCCGCACCCGCACCGTCGAGGCGTTCGTCCTCGACACCACCGCCGACCTGTACGGACAGCACGTCGCGCTGGACTTTGTCGCCCGCATCCGCGGGCAGCACAGGTTCGACTCCGTGCAGGAGCTGGTCGCCGAGATCGGCATCGACACCGACCGGACGCGGACCCTGCTGACCGAGTGATCACGCCCGGCGACGATTGGGGCCGGTAACCGCCCGGCTGCTAAACTGCCGGACGACATCGGCGCGTGCTGCGGTTCGCGGTGGCCGCGCCTTGAAATCCAATGATCGCGGACCAATTGATGGAGATATTTCGTGGCGCTTACAGCCGAGCAGAAGAAAGAAATTCTTGGCCAGTACGGCCTGCACGACACCGACACCGGATCGCCGGAAGCGCAGATCGCGCTGCTGACCAAGCGGATCGCGGACCTGACCGAGCACCTCAAGGTGCACAAGCATGACCACCACTCGCGGCGGGGACTGCTGCTGTTGGTGGGGCGCCGGCGTCGGCTGATCAAGTACATCTCCCAGATCGACGTCGAGCGTTATCGCTCGCTCATCGAGCGGCTGGGCCTGCGCCGCTGACACTCGGGCAAGCCAGAGCCCTTGCCGGCAGGCCCGGTTGCCCCGTGTAGAGTGGGAGCGTTCTGGGCCCGTGCGGCCCGAGCAAACGGTGCGGTCCGCGCAGATCCGCGCGTTCCGTTCCGGCGCGTCAGTGCATGTTGCTGGGAGCAGCCCTGTCTGCATCGGGCGGTCTTCGGTAGTGGCTGCCGGGCTCCCCGGATCTGGGGCAGGTCGGCCGCTTCGATCGATGGCCGTAGCCGTATTCAGGCATCAGCTCTGAGGAGCTGTTGGGCCGCCTCCCAAGTTGAGTTGCGCGTGACGACGCGAAAAAGCCGAATAACTTGAGAGAGGCCATACGGACACCTATGTCTGTAGCTGAAATTGACGAGGGCGTGTTCGAGGCAACCGCCACCATTGACAACGGGAGCTTCGGCACCCGCACCATCCGTTTCGAGACCGGCCGGTTGGCCCAGCAGGCCGCCGGCGCCGTGGTCGCGTACCTCGACGACGAGAACATGCTGCTGTCGGCGACCACCGCGAGCAAGAGCCCCAAGGAGCACTTCGACTTCTTCCCGCTGACCGTCGATGTCGAGGAGCGGATGTACGCTGCCGGCCGCATCCCCGGTTCGTTCTTCCGGCGTGAAGGTCGGCCTTCCACCGACGCGATCCTGACCTGCCGGCTCATCGACCGCCCGCTGCGCCCGTCGTTCGTGGCCGGCCTGCGCAACGAGATCCAGGTCGTGGTGACGATTTTGAGCCTGGACCCCAACGACCTCTACGACGTGCTGGCGATCAACGCCGCGTCGGCCTCCACCCAGCTGGCCGGGCTGCCGTTCTCCGGCCCCATCGGCGGCGTCCGGGTGGCGCTGATCGACGGCACCTGGATTGCCTTCCCCACCGTGGAGCAGCTCGAGTCGGCCGTGTTCGACATGGTGGTGGCCGGCCGCATCGTCGGCGAAGAGGCGGGCAAGCCTGACGTGGCCATCATGATGGTGGAAGCCGAAGCCACCGAGAAGGTCATCGAGCTGGTCGACGGCGGCGCCCAGGCGCCGACGGAAAGCGTTGTGGCCGAAGGACTCGAGGCGGCCAAGCCGTTCATCGCCGCGCTGTGCACCGCCCAGCAGGAGCTGGCCGACTCGGCCGCGAAACCAACCGGTGAGTACCCGGTCTTCCCCGAGTACGGCGAGGACGTGTACTACTCGGTTGCCTCGGTGGCCACCGACGAGCTGGCAGCCGCGCTGACCATCGGCGGCAAGGCCGAACGCGACCAGCGCACCGATGAGCTGAAGGCCGAGGTGCTGAAGCGGCTGGCCGACACCTACGAAGGCCGCGAAAAGGAGGTCAGCGCCGCGTTCCGCTCGCTGACCAAGAAGCTCGTCCGCCAGCGCATCCTGACCGACCACTTCCGCATCGACGGCCGGGGCATCACCGACATCCGCGCGCTCTCGGCCGAGGTCGCCGTGGTGCCGCGGGCGCACGGCAGCGCGCTGTTCGAGCGGGGCGAGACCCAGATCCTGGGTGTGACCACTCTCGACATGGTCAAGATGGCCCAGCAAATCGACTCGCTCGGACCCGAGACGTCCAAGCGGTACATGCACCACTACAACTTCCCGCCGTTCTCCACGGGCGAGACCGGCAGGGTCGGCTCGCCCAAGCGGCGTGAGATCGGGCACGGCGCCCTCGCCGAGCGGGCCCTGATCCCGGTGCTGCCCAGCGTCGAGGAATTCCCCTACGCCATCCGTCAGGTGTCGGAAGCGCTGGGCTCCAACGGCTCGACCTCGATGGGGTCGGTCTGCGCGTCCACGCTGGCGCTGCTCAACGCCGGGGTGCCGCTCAAGGCGCCGGTCGCGGGCATCGCGATGGGCCTGGTTTCCGATGACGTCGAGGTGGATGGCAAGACCGAGCGTCGCTTCGTCACGCTGACCGACATCCTCGGAGCCGAGGATGCGTTCGGCGACATGGACTTCAAGTGTGCCGGCACCAAGGACTACGTCACCGCGCTCCAGCTGGACACCAAGCTCGACGGTATTCCCTCACAGGTGCTGGCAGGTGCTCTCGCGCAGGCGAAAGACGCGCGCCTGACGATTCTCGAGGTCATGGCCGAGGCCATCTCCGAGCCCGACGAGATGAGCCCCTACGCGCCGCGGGTGACCACCATCAAGGTCCCGGTGGACAAGATCGGCGAGGTCATCGGCCCCAAGGGCAAGGTCATCAACGCCATCACCGAGGAGACCGGTGCGCAGATCTCCATCGAGGACGACGGCACCGTGTTCGTCGGCGCCACCGACGGGCCCTCGGCGCAGGCCGCGATCGACCGGATCAACGCCATCGCCAACCCGCAGCTGCCGACGGTAGGCGAGCGTTTCCTTGGAACCGTGGTCAAGACAACGGATTTCGGAGCGTTCGTGTCGCTGCTGCCGGGTCGTGACGGTCTGGTGCACATCTCCAAACTCGGCAAGGGCAAGCGCATCGCGAAGGTCGAGGACGTCGTGAACGTCGGCGACAAGCTGCGGGTCGAGATCGCCGATATCGACAAGCGGGGCAAGATCTCCTTGATCCTGGTGGCCGAGGAGGACTCGGCAGACAGCTCAGCCTCGGCTCCGGCACCGTCCCCGGCGACCGCGCCAGCCGATGCCGCTAGCTGATCCTGGCGGGCCGTCAGCCGACCCACCCGGGGCGCGTCGCGGTCGCGCGGGCGCCCTCCGGCGGGCGAAGCAGACCGCCGAATCCGAACACCAGCTGCGCCGCACCACACTGCCGGGCGGCCTGCGGGTGGTCACCGAATACCTGCCCGCGGTGCGTTCAGCGTCGGTCGGTGTCTGGGTGGGCGTCGGATCGCGTGACGAGGGTGCGACCGTGGCGGGAGCGGCGCACTTCCTCGAGCATCTGCTGTTCAAGTCGACCCCGACCCGCACGGCCGTGGGTATCGCGCAGGCGATGGACGCCGTCGGCGGCGAGCTGAACGCGTTCACCGCCAAGGAGCACACCTGCTATTACGCGCATGTCCTCGACAGCGATCTCGAGCTGGCCGTGGACCTGGTCGCCGATGTGGTGCTCAACGGCCGCTGCGCCGCCGAGGACGTGGAGCTGGAACGCGACGTCGTCCTCGAGGAGATCGCCATGCGCGACGACGATCCCGAGGACGCGCTGGGCGACATGTTCTTGGCCTCGCTGTTCGGTGACCACCCGGTGGGCCGCCCGGTGATCGGCACCGCGCAATCGGTGTCGGCGATGACGCGGACCCAGCTGCACTCGTTTCATGTGCGGCGCTACACCCCGGAACGAATGGTCGTCGCGGTGGCCGGCAATGTCGACCACAGCGAGGTGGTCGCGTTGGTGCGCGCGCACTTCGGGTCGCGTCTGATCCGTGGGCGCCAGCCCATCGCGCCGCGCAAGGGTAGTGGGCGGGTCAACGGCCGCCCCGGATTGGCGATGGTCAACCGGGATGCCGAGCAGACCCACGTGTTGTTGGGCGTCCGCACGCCGGGACGTGGCTGGGAGCACCGCTGGGCACTGTCGGTGCTGCACACCGCGCTGGGTGGCGGCCTGAGTTCCAGGCTCTTCCAGGAGATTCGGGAACGACGGGGGCTGGCCTACTCGGTGTATTCGGCGCTCGACATCTTCGCCGACAGCGGGGCGCTGTCGGTGTACTCGGCGTGCCTGCCCGAGCGTTTCGCCGACGTCATGCGAGTCACCGGAGAGGTGCTCGAAGCGGTGGCTCGCGACGGCATCACCGAGGCGGAATGCCGCATCGCCAAAGGCTCGTTGCGCGGCGGGCTCGTCCTTGGGCTGGAGGATTCCAGCTCGCGGATGAGCCGCATCGGCCGCAGCGAATTGAACTATGGCAAACACCGCAGCATCGAGCACACCCTGCAACAGATCGACGCGGTGACCGTCGAGCAGGTCAACGCGGTGGCACACCGGCTGCTGAGCAAGCGCTTCGGCGCCGCAGTTCTGGGTCCGTATACCTCGAAACGATCGCTGCCCCAACAACTTCGGGCGATGGTAAATTAGCCGGATGGTACTGGGCTTTTGGGACATCATGGTCCCCATCGTCGGTGCGCCGATGGCGGGCGGCCCGGGCACCCCGGCGCTGGCCGCGGCGGTGTCCAACGCGGGCGGGCTCGGTTTCATCCCCAGCGGGTACGTCAGCGCCGAGCGGTTCGCCGACGACATCGCCGACGCTCGCGCCATGACGACCGGGCCGCTGGGTGTCAACCTGTTTGTGCCGCAACCGAGCGTCGCCGACTGGGTGGCACTCGACTACTACGCCGACGAACTCGAAGGCGTCGCCGAGCATTACCAGGTCGAGGTCGGTCGGCCCGAATTCGGTGACGACGACGAATGGGAGCACAAGCTCGAGGTGGTGGCCGACACTCGCCCGGAGTTGGTGTCCTTCACCTTCGGCGTGCCGCCGCCCGACGTGATCCGGCGGCTGAGTGCGCTCGGCCTGTTGGTGATGGTCACGGTGACGTCGCTCTACGAGGCCGGGGTCGCCGTCGCGGCCGGCGCGGACAGCCTGGTGGTCCAGGGGCCGGACGCCGGAGGGCATCGCGGCACCTTTGCGCCCGACATGGAGCCCGGTACGGAGTCACTGCACGAGCTGATCGATCGGATCCACCGGGCACACCGCGAGATCCCGATCATCGCGGCGGGTGGGCTGGGCACCGCCGAGGACGTCGCCGGCGTGCTGCGCAGGGGAGCCGTGGCCGCACAGGTCGGCACCGCGCTGCTGCTCAGCGACGAAGCGGGCACCCACCGCGCGCAGCGGACGGCTATGAAGAATCCTCTCCACGGCCGCACCATCGTCTCGCGTGCGTTCTCGGGCCGGTACGCACGCGGCCTGGAGAACACGTTCACTCGTCTGCTGAACGACGTTGCGCCGCTGGGCTATCCCGAGGTCAACCAGATGACACTGCCGATCCGGGAGGCAGCGGCCGACTGGGAAGACCCGAACGGGATGGCCCTGTGGGCCGGGACGTCGTTCCGGAAGACCCGCTCCGGGCCGGTGGCCGACATCATGTCCAGCTTGGTCGGCTAGCGCCCGGTGACGGCACTGTCACGTCGGCGGCTGTTGGCCGCCCTGACGGCGTCGGCACTCACCGCCTGCGGGCGGGCTGCCGCCGTCCCCGGACCCGACCCCGCCGATCCGGTCTACGAACGGCTCGATGAACTGGAGCGCCAGTACAACGCGTACATCGGGCTTTTCGCCACCGATTTGGTGACCGGGCGCACCTTGGCGCATCGCGACGATGACCCGTTCGCGATGTGTTCGACCTTCAAGGCCTACGCGGCGGCGCGGGTGTTACAGCAGGCCCAGCGTGACGAATTGGATTTGCAGCAGGCCGTTTTCATCGATCCCGGGCTGCTGCTGCCCAACTCGCCGGTGACAGCGCCGCAGGTCGGCAAGAGCATGTCCCTGGCGCAACTCTGCGCGGCGGCGCTGCAGCGCAGCGACAACGCGGCTGCCAACCTGCTGTTGCGGGCGATCGGGGGGCCGCCGGCCATCACAGAATTCGCTCGCTCCATCGGTGACGACCGCACCAGGTTGGACCGCTGGGAGGTCGAACTCAACACCGCGATACCCGGCGACCCGCGCGATACCAGCACCCCGCGGGCCCTGGGCGGCGGGATCCGAAACCTGCTCACAGGAACCGTTCTCGGCGAATCGCAGCGCAGCCAGCTGGAGGAGTGGATGCGCGGCAATACCACCTCGACCATGCGCGCGGGTCTACCTATCGGGTGGACCACCGCCGACAAGACCGGCACCGGGGACTACGGCAGCACCAACGACATCGGCGTCGCCTACGGACCCGACGGACCGGGCAGCCAGAGGATCCTGCTTTCGCTGATGACGCGCTCCCAGTCGCCGAACCAAGACGCCGATCCGCTGGGGCCGCTGATCGCCGAGGTGACCAGGTCGGTGCTGCCGTGGCTGACCGGAGGGGGCTGAGCGTCAGGCCAATACGGTGGCCGGATCGGTGTACCCCAAATTCAGGTCGGCGGCGACCCGCTCGGACAGCAGCATCCCCTCGTGCGTCGAAAGCCCTTTGGCCAGAGCGGGATCCGAACGGCATGCCGCCTGCCAGCCGTGGTCGGCGAGTTTGAGCACATACGGCATCGTCGCATTGGTCAAAGCGAAGGTGGACGTCTTCGGC
>DASSGQ010000286.1:0-17892 GCA_035693385.1 Mycobacterium sp. | reverse complement strand
CGATGCGCGAACATGTCGAAGAATTGCGAGAACTGACGATCGCCGAAGTCGGCGCGCCACGGATGCTGACCGCAGCGGCGCAATTGGAGGGCCCGGTCGGCGACCTGGGGTTCGCCGCCGATACAGCCGAGTCCTACACCTGGAACTCCGATCTCGGCGAGGCGGCACCGATGGGAATTCCCACCCGCCGCACCATCGCACGCGAAGCCGTCGGCGTCGTCGGCGCGATCACCCCGTGGAACTTCCCACACCAGATCAATCTGGCCAAGCTGGGTCCAGCACTGGCTGCGGGCAACACCGTCGTATTGAAGCCCGCACCCGACACACCATGGTGCGCTGCGGTGCTCGGGGAAATCATCGCCGAGCACACCGACTTCCCGCCAGGTGTGGTCAACATCGTCACCTCCTGCGACCACGCCCTGGGGGCGTTCTTGGCCAAAGACCCTCGGGTGGACATGATTTCATTCACCGGATCAACAGCCACCGGCCGCAGCGTGATGAGCGACGCCGCCGCGACGATCAAAAAGGTGTTCCTGGAATTGGGCGGCAAATCGGCGTTCGTGGTGCTCGACGACGCCGACCTGGGCGCGGCGTGCTCGGTGTCGGCTTTCACCGCAGCGGTGCACGCGGGGCAGGGCTGCGCGATCACGACACGGCTGGTGGTGCCACGTGCCCGTTATGACGAGGCGGTCGCAATCGCCGCCGCGACGATGTCGTCGATCAAGCCCGGCGATCCCAACGAGCCCGGAACCGTGTGCGGCCCCTTGATTTCGGCGCGACAGCGCGATCGGGTGCAGGGCTACCTTGACCTTGCCATCGCCGAAGGTGGGACGTTCGCGTGCGGCGGCGGCCGTCCGGCGAACAAGGAGGCCGGTTTCTTCATCGAGCCCACCGTGATCGCGGGCCTGTCCAACGACGCGCGGTCCGCCCGGGAGGAAATTTTCGGTCCGGTGCTCACCGTGATCGCCCACGACGGCGACGACGACGCGGTGCGCATCGCCAACGATTCGCCATATGGCTTGTCGGGCACCGTGTTTAGCGCCGACAGCGAGCGCGCAGCCAGGATCGCCTCGCGGCTGCGGGTGGGGACGGTCGACGTCAACGGCGGTGTCTGGTATTCGGCCGATGCGCCGTTCGGTGGCTACAAACAATCCGGGAACGGCCGGGAGATGGGTCTTCTCGGTTTCGAGGAGTACCTGGAAGCCAAACTCATTGCCACAGTGGCGAACTGACACGGTCAAGGCGAATTGACGCGCCGCGGAGAGGAAGACATGCGATTCGACACCAAAGTCGCCGTCGACGGCGGACAGGTAATCCGCTCATGAGCAAGAATACGGAGAACATACCGCGCCTGGGATACATCGGGCTGGGCAATCAGGGCGCTCCGATGGCCAAGCGGCTGCTCGACTGGCCGGGCGGACTGACCGTCTTCGACGTGCGCGCCGAGGCGATGGCCCCATTCGTCGACGGCGGCGCGGTCGCCGCGACCACGCTGTCCGATGTCGCCGAAGCCGACATCATCAGCGTCACCGTGTTCGACGACGCGCAGGTGCGCGCGGTTGTCAGCGGGGACGGCGGACTGGCGTCGCGCGCTAAACCGGGCACCATCATCGCGATTCACTCGACAATCGACCACACCACCGCCGCCCAACTGGCCCGGGGACTCAAGCCGCGGGGGATTCACATCGTGGATGCTCCGGTCAGTGGCGGCGCGGGGGCGGCCGCCGAGGGGCAACTGGCCACCATGGTGGGTGCGGATGACGAATCGTTCGAGCGGCTCAGGGAACCTTTTGGGCGCTGGGCGTCGCTGGTGATCCATGCCGGCGAACCGGGCGCGGGCACTCGGATGAAGCTTGCGCGCAACATGCTCACCTTCGTGTCCTACGCGGCCGCCGCGGAGGCGGAGAAGTTGGCCGAGACAAGCGGCCTGAGCCTACGGCAACTCGCCAAGGTAGTGCGCCACAGCGACGGGCTCACGGGTGGCGCGGCCGCGATCATGTTCCGGCAGACGACGGCCCCGTTCGCCGCGGACGATCCGTTGCGTCCCATGCTGGAGCACACGCGCGAGTTAGGGGAAAAGGACCTGAGTCTGGCGCTGGCTTTGGGCGACGCGGTGTCGGTCGATTTGCCGTTGGCCCGGTTGGCGTTTGAGCGGTTGGCGATTGGACTTGGTGTTCCACACACAGAGAAAGAGACGTCATGATGGACGAACTGCGCCGCAAGGGCCTCGAGAAGATGAACGAGGTGTACGGCTGGGAGATGCCCAACATCGAGGGCGACGCGTACTTCGACCTGACCGTCGACCACCTGTTCGGCAGTATCTGGACACGGTCGGGATTGTCGATGCGCGACAAGCGCATCATGACGCTGACGGCGGTGACCGCGGTCGGAAATCGCGACCTGGCCGAGATCCAGATCAACGCCGCGCTGCTCAACGGCGAACTGAGCGAGACCGAGCTGAAGGAGATGGCGGTCTTCCTCACCCACTATCTCGGATTCCCGCTGGGCTCGGCCCTCAACGGCGCGGTCGACACCGTCGTGGCAAAGCGCAAGAAGGCCGCGGCGAAGGGCGCCGATGAGGACAAGAAGGCCAACGTGGATGCCGCGTTGAAGATGCACGCGGGTGATTCCAGCGGCTAAGGCTCGGCATGACCGACACGTTGGCGCCCCCTCCCGGCCCAACGGCCCGCTAGAGTGACGTTTCGTGCGCGTCCTGGTGATCGGTTCCGGTGCCCGTGAACATGCGCTGCTGCTGGCGCTTCGCAGGGATCCACAGGTCACGGGACTGGCGATCGCTCCCGGCAACGCCGGTACCGCCCGGGTGGCCGAGCAGCACGATGTCGATATCACCTCAAGCGAGGACGTAGTAGCCCTGGCGCGGGAGGTCCGGGCCGACATGGTGGTCATCGGTCCCGAGGTCCCGTTGGTGCTTGGGGTGGCCGACGCCGTCCGCGAGGCGGGCATCGTCTGCTTCGGGCCCAGCAAGGACGCCGCCCGCATCGAAGGCTCCAAAGCGTTTGCCAAAGAGGTCATGGCCGCGGCCGGTGTGCGCACCGCGACCAGTGAAATCGTCGACAGCCCGGCGCGTTTGGATGCTGCTCTGGACCGGTTCGGACCGCGCGCCGGGGACCCCGCCTGGGTGGTGAAGGACGACCACTTGGCCGCCGGTAAGGGCGTGGTGGTGACTCCGGATCGCGACGCGGCGCGCGCCCATGCCGCCGCGCTGCTCGAGGCGGGTCGCCCGGTGCTGCTGGAGTCCTACCTCGACGGACCAGAGGTGTCGCTGTTCTGTGTCGTCGACGGCCGGACCGTGGTGCCGCTGTTGGCGGCACAGGACTTCAAGCGGGTCGGCGACGGTGACACCGGGCCCAATACCGGCGGTATGGGCGCATACGCGCCGCTGCCGTGGCTGCCCGATGGCGTGTCCGGGGAATTGGTCAGTCAGATCGTGGAACCCGTTGCGGCCGAGATGGTTCAGCGCGGGAGCCCATTCAGCGGGTTGCTGTACGTCGGACTCGCGATGACCAAGGGCGGCCCGGCGGTGGTCGAATTCAACTGCCGCTTCGGCGATCCGGAGACGCAGGCCGTGTTGGCGCTGCTGGATTCACCGCTCGGGCAGTTGCTCTATGCCGCGGCGACGGGCCAACTGACCGATTTCGGCGAGGTGCAGTGGCGCGACGGTGCCGCCGTCGCCGTGGTGGTGGCGGCCGAGAACTATCCCGGGCGCCCCCGCGTCGGAGACGTCATCGTCGGGTCCGAAGCCGAGGGGGTGCTGCACGCCGGCACCGCGCGACGCGACGACGGCGCGATCGTCTCGTCTGGTGGCCGAGTGCTGTCGGTGGTGGGCACCGGCGCCGACCTGGCCGCAGCACGCACGCGTGCGTACGAGATTCTCGGCTCAATTCGATTGCCCGGCAGTCATTTCCGAAGCGACATCGGTCTAGAGGCAGCAGAGGGCAAGATCAGCGTTTAGCTGCGCTCGACGGTGCGGATGTGTTCGCGACGAAAACCAAGCCCCACCGTGCGGCCGAGCAACCGCTTGGCCGGCGCACAGTGGCTCAGCAGCCGCAACATCCACAGCGGCGGCTCCGTCTTGCTCATGCGGGCGAGGTTCGCCGTCTGGGCGCCCTGCAGCCGCTGAGCGATCCTGGTGGGGATGAGCCGGCGTTTCTGCACCGCACGCAAATCATCGGCGGAGACCCGTCCATTCCGCAGCGGCTCAGCGAGTGCGTTGGCGGCGGCCACCGCGTCGGCGACGGCGTAGTTGACACCGATCCCCCCGACCGGAGACATCGCGTGTGCGGCGTCCCCAATGCACAGCAAGCCCGGTAGCCACCACCGGCGTAACCGGTTGGCGCGCACCGACAGCAACTTGACCTGGTCCCAGTCGGTCAAGGCGGCGAGGCTGGCGGTCAGGAACGGGGCGGCCGCCGCAACGCTGGACCGGAATGCCTGAAGCCCTTCGGCCCGCACTCGATCGAAGCCGTCCTTGTCGATGATCGTGCCGCACTGCCAATACTCGCCACGGTTGATCGCGATGACGATCTGACCGCCGCCGAGGTACCCGAGTGTTTCGGGAGCCGAGCCAATGCGCGGAAGCCGGAACCACAGCACATCGATGGGCATGGGAAACTCCGTGACCGGCAGCCCCGAATGCTCCCGAATGACCGACCACCGTCCGTCGCACGCTACCGTCAGGTCGGCGCGGATCTCGACTGGATCGCCCGCAGTTTGGGCGGTGATGCCGGCAACGCGATCGCCCTGCCACAGCAGACCGGTTACTTCGGTACTCATCTCAAGCCGAAAGCTCGGGTACCGCTTGGCCTTGTCCGCCAAGAAGTTCAGGAAATCCCATTGCGGCATGAAGACGACGTACTTGCAGGCGGTGGGCAGGTGGCGGAAATCGATGAGATCGTATGTCTGGCCTTTTACTCCGATGCCCAGTTGTTCCATGGCCTCGTGCGGGACCTGCTGCAGAAAGTCCTCGAGAAGTCCGAGCTCGTGCATCAGTTCGGTGGTTGAAGGATGGACCGTATCGCCACGGAAGTCTCGGAGGAAGTCACCGTGCTTCTCCACCAGAGTCGTCTGTACACCCGACCGCGCGAGCAGGTAGGCGAGCATCATGCCAGCCGGTCCGCCACCGGCTACCAGGCACGTGGTTTGCCGAATCTCCATGGCGCGCTTACCGCTTCCCGTGTGCGGCGGTGTAGGCGCGGTGTAACGCCGTGATCCAACTCTTGACTGCCCGGGCATCAACACGATTCAGCGTGCCCATCGGCACGCCCAGGTACCGCTCGATCGCTTCCATGTGCGCCCCATGCGTGTTCACCAAGTCGTTGACAATCGGTGACGACGGTGACCGTTGCTGGACTTCGAGCAGCTTCTGGGCCATCGCGTCTTGGAGCGCCTGGATGATGGCGAAGATGATCGCCCCGGCCTGATCGGGATAAGCGGTCAGGAACTGGCCCTCGTCGACGCCCTGACCGACGATCGTGCTCAGCAGCGGCCCTAGTCGTTGTGCGCTCTCGCGATCCACCAGCAGCCGGAAGGCCAGGTTGTCGGGCGCATACCACGCCGGCAGCATTGCCACAAAAAGGTTCTGGCGCTCCGATTTCCAGCGGATGATCTCGCCGAAGAAGGCGTGTAATTTCGTTACGGCCCCCATTTCGGGGTTTTCGGCAATCGGCGCGAGAGCCCGCTCGGAGTCGCTGACCAACCGCCTGGTGAGGGCTTCGATCACCGTCGGCTTGGAGTCGAAATAGTGATAGAAGGCTCCTTTGGAGATTTGCAGGTCGTTGAGGATGTCCTGAACCGTCAGGCGCTCATAGCCGGCGGACAGGATCAACCGCTGTGCGGCATCGAGGATTTCATCGCGCCGCGCGGCGTGTTCCGCAACGTTGACCGTCCTCGCCACCAGAACCTCATAATTAGACCGACGGTTGGTTTATTTATTGAGTCTGACCCCTCGTTTCGCGTTAGGTCAAGAGGGAGCAGTGAGTCTAGAAGGCCGCGGCCTGGCCGTCCCGGCGGGGATCGCTGGCGGCGAAATATCCGTCGTCGAGACGCCAGATGGCTTGGCAGCTGCCGAATTGGTTGTAGTCGTCGACGGCAATCAGGTCGTGCCCGCGCTGCCGCAGCTCGTCCAGAGTTGACCGCGGAAAGCCTGCTTCGCAGCTGACCTGCATGCCCTGCACCCACCGGAATCTCGGGCCGTCACATGCGGCCTGCGGGTTCTGACCGTGGTCTGCGATGCGCGCCAGCACCTGCACATGGCCCTGCGGCTGCATCGTGCCGCCCATCACGCCGAAGCTCATCACCGGGACACCGTCTTTGGTGACAAAGCCGGGGATGATCGTGTGGTAGGGGCGTTTGTTGGGCCCGACCCGGTTCGGATGGCCTTGAGCGGTGGCGAAATGCGCGCCCCGGTTCTGTAGCGAGATTCCCGTGCCCGGTACCACCACACCGGAACCGAATCCCATGTAGTTCGACTGGATCATCGACACCATCACCCCCGTGGCATCGGCGGCCGTCAAATAGACGGTGCCGCCGCTTGGGATGCCCGCGGACGCCGGCTTGGCCCGCTTCGGGTCGATCAACGCCGCGCGCTGCTGCAGGTAGTCCCTGTCCAACAGGCGTTCCGGCGCCAGCGCCATGTGGTCGATGTCGGCGACATGGGCATGTGCGTCGGCGAAAGCCAGCTTCAGCGCCTCGATCTGCAGATGCACACTGTCGGCGGAATCGGCTGGCAACGTGGACATGTCGAAGTGCTCCAGGATTCCCAGAGCGATCAGTGCCACGATCCCCTGGCCGTTGGGCGGCATTTCGTGCACCGTGTATCCGCGGTAATTGCCGTGGATCGTGTCGACCCAGTCGGCGTGGTGGGCGGCGAGGTCGCCGGCCCGCAGGACCCCGCCGTTGGACGACGCGTGTTCCTCGAGTTTGACGGCCAGTTCCCCTCGGTAGAACGCCTCGCCGCGGGTCTCGGCGATCAGTTCGAGCGTGGCCGCGTGGTCAGGAAACCTAAACAGCTCACCGGGTTTCGGGGCGCGCCCGGCGGGCAGGAACGCCTCGGCGAAACCGGGCTGGGTCTTGAACACCGGAACCTGCGCCGCCCATTGGTCGGCAACGGTCGGCGAAACCAGGAAGCCGTTGCGGCCGTAGGAGATCGCCGGCTCGAAAAGCTTCTCGAAGGGCAGCTTTCCGAACTTGGCGTGTAGCTCGGTCCACGCCGATACGGCCCCGGGCACCGTCACCGAATTCCACCCGAGCGCGGGAACGGCGTTGTCCCCGAAGTATTCTGGCGTCCAGCCCGCGGGCGAGCGGCCTGACGCGTTCAATCCGTGTAATCGCTTACCGTTCCAGACGATGGCGAAGGCGTCCGAGCCGATGCCGTTTGACACTGGTTCCACGATGGTGAGCGTGATGGCGGTGGCGATGGCCGCGTCAACCGCGTTGCCGCCGTCGGCGAGCATCCGAAGCCCCGCCTGTGCGGCCAGCGGTTGCGATGTGCACACCACATTTCCCGCCAGGATCGGCTTTCGCGGCCAAGCGTAGGGGAAGCTCCAACCGAACGGTGTTGTCACGTGCGCGAGCGTAACCCTGGCCGCCGGCCGTCACGCCGTGAGCAGTGGCGCCATCCAGGTCAGCTCGGCGGGCAGTTGCGAGCTCCAGAACTCTCCGTTGTGACCGCCGGGCGAAAAGCCGCCGGCGGGCGGGTTGGGCAGCTGTGCGATGAACTGCCTCGTCGCGTCATAGAACGGGTCGCTGTCGCCGCAGTCCACCCGGATCGGGATCGATGCCAGCGCCGGCATCCCGAACACCGAGTTCGCCGAAAAGTCGTCGGGCCCGTCGAAGGCACCAGGTGCCGCCGCACCGGAGGACAGCCACAATGCCGGGCTCACCGCGCAGATTGCGGCGGTGCGCGCGGGTCCCAACCGTCCGCCGAGCAGCAACGCGCCGTAGCCGCCCATCGACCAGCCCAAGAAGGCCACCCGTGAGGTGTCCAGGCCCTGGTTGTCCAGCATCGGGATCAGCTCGCCCAGCACCATGGCTCCGGCGTCCTCGCCGGAAGCCCGCTTGTGCCAATAACTGCCGCCGCCGTCGACCGCGACCACGGCGAACGGCGGCAGCCCGGCGTCGACGGCCTGGGCCAGACCCTGCTCGACGCCCCCGGCCATCACGGTGGCGGCGTCACTGCCCTTACCGTGCAGGGCGATCACGGGTCGCAGCGCCTTGGTCTGCCCAGGGGGACGCGCGATTGCCCAGTTTGTCGGTATGCCACCGCGCGCCGCCGACACGAAAGAGCCCGTAACCATCGTCGGTGCCGGCGACGGGGAGGGCACCGGCTCGAGAGGTGCACTCGGCGCCGGCGCCAGCGGCACCCGACTGCCCGCGTTGGAAACGGGAGTGGCCACCGGCGCGGCGTGCGACGTTCGGGGCTGGACCAGGACCTCGAGGGCGTATCCCCCCACGGCACCGACGGCGGCGCCGGCGCCAAGACCGAGCAGGGCGCGGCGGCTCAAGTCGGGCATGCGGGCCATCATGCCATGGCCGTTTGGCCGAAATGGCAATGCTGTACCACTCTGACTGGCACCATGGCTACTCGTGACTGCAGCAGTTACTCCCAAGGGAGAACGTCGGCGGTATGCGCTCGTGAGCGCCGCTGCCGAGCTGCTTGCCGAGGGTGGGTTCGAAGCGGTGCGGCACCGGGCGGTGGCGCGGCGGGCTGGTCTGCCGTTGGCTTCGACCACGTATTACTTCTCTTCCCTGGACGATTTGATCGCGCGCGCCGTCGAACACATCGGCATGATCGAGGTGGCGCAGCTGCGGGCGCGGGTGACCGCCTTGTCCCGGCGGCGCCGCGGACCCGAGACCACCGCCGAGGTGCTGGTTGACCTGCTTGTGGGGGACGTGTCCGGCCCGGGACTGGCCGAGCAGCTGATATCGCGATACGAGCGGCATATCGCCTGCACTCGTCTGCCCGAGTTGCGTGAGACGATGCGCCGCAGCCTGCGACAACGTGCCGACGCCGTGGCAGAGGCCATCGAGCGCTCCGGCCGATCCGTGCATATCGAATTGGTGTGCACGCTGATCTGCGCGGTCGACGGTTCGGTGGTCTCCGCCCTGGTCGAGGGGCGCGATCCCCGCGCCGGCGCGCTGGCGACGGTGGTAGACCTCGTGGAAGTGCTTGCTCCGATCGACACGCGACCCGTGCGGATCTGAGAGCCGCTACCGGCGAGCCAGATCGGAAGGCAGCGAAGGCGGCGTTCGCCTCGGGGGATCTCGTCACGTTGGCTTCAACTGACATGGGTGCTCTTTGAGGTGGGCAATTTGTGCGCGGGCCGGTGCAGAGACCGATGTGGCAACAGCGACCGGAAGCCGGTCAGCGGAACGGGCCGACCGTAAGCTGTGTGTTTGTGAGCATTCCGAATGTGCTGGCGGCCCGGTACGCCAGCCCCGAGATGGTCGCGATCTGGTCGCCGGAGGCCAAGGTCGTCGCGGAGCGGCGACTATGGCTGGCCGTGCTGCGGGCACAAGCGGAACTGGGTGTGCCGGTTCCCGGGGACGCCATCGCCGACTACGAGAGGGTGCTCGACGACGTGGACTTGGCGTCGATCGCTGCCCGCGAACGGGTGCTGCGCCACGACGTCAAAGCCCGCATCGAGGAATTCAATGCGCTGGCCGGCCACGAGCATGTGCACAAAGGGATGACCAGCCGCGACCTGACCGAGAATGTGGAGCAACTGCAGATCCGGCGGTCGCTCGAATTGGTTTACTCGCACGGGGTCGCGGTCGCGGCACGGCTTGCCGAGCGTGCGGTAACCTACCGCGATCTGGTGATGGCCGGGCGCAGCCACAATGTTGCCGCGCAGGCAACGACTTTGGGCAAGCGGTTCGCGTCCGCCGCGCAAGAAACGCTGATCGCGTTGACCAGGCTGCGCGAATTGATCGACCGCTACCCGCTGCGCGGCATCAAGGGGCCGATGGGCACCGCGCAGGACATGCTCGACCTGCTCGGCGGCGATGCGGCCAAGCTGGCCCAATTAGAACGCCGCATCGCTGAATTCTTGGACTTCACAACGGTTTTGACCAGTGTCGGGCAGGTGTACCCGCGCTCGCTCGATCACGACGTGGTCTCCGCGCTGGTGCAGTTCGGTGCCGGACCCTCGTCGATGGCGCACACCATCCGGCTGATGGCCGGGCACGAACTCGTCACCGAGGGGTTCGCACCCGGCCAGGTGGGCTCGTCGGCGATGCCCCACAAGATGAACACCCGCAGTTGCGAGCGGGTCAACGGGTTGCAGGTGGTGCTGCGCGGCTACGCGTCCATGGCCGCCGAACTGGCTGGGGCGCAGTGGAACGAGGGCGACGTGTTCTGCTCAGTGGTGCGCCGAGTTGCATTGCCGGACAGCTTTTTTGCCATCGATGGGCAGATCGAGACGTTCCTGACGGTGCTCGACGAGTTCGGCGCCTACCCGGCGGTGATCCAGCGCGAGCTGGACCGCTATCTGCCGTTCCTGGCCACCACCAAGGTGTTGATCGCCGCGGTGCGCGCCGGAATGGGTCGCGAGGCCGCGCATCACGTGATCCGCGAACACGCGGTGGCGACGGCGCTGGCCATGCGGGAGAAGGGCGCCGAGCCCGACCTGCTGGACCGGCTGGCCGCCGACGAGCGGCTGCCGCTGGACCGAGCCGCTCTGGACGTGGCGCTGGCCGACAAGAAGGCGTTCATCGGTGCTGCCGGTGACCAAGTGGACGACGTCGTGGCCATGGTGGATACGTTGGTGAGCCGCTACCCGGAGGCGGCCAAATACACCCCGGGCTCGATCCTGTGACTCTTGCGGGCGCGCTCTCCGGGATCGACCTCACCGATCTGGACAACTTCGCCAACGGATTCCCGCACGAGTTGTTCGCCGTTCATCGCCGAGAGGCGCCGGTGTACTGGCACGAGCCGACCGACAACACGCCCGACGGCGAGGGCTTCTGGTCCGTCGCCGTCTACGCGGAAACGCTTGCGGTGCTGAAGGATCCGGTGACCTTCTCGTCGGTCACCGGCGGGCGGCGACCTTTTGGCGGCACCCTCCTGCAGGACCTGGCCATCGCGGGCCAAGTCCTCAACATGATGGATGACCCGTGGCACGCACAGATCCGCCGACTTGTCAGCTCCGGGCTGACGCCGCGGATGATCCGCCGGGTCGAAGACGATCTGCGCGCCCGCACGCGTCGTCTGCTCGACGAGGTGGAGCCGGGCGAACCGTTCGACTTCCTGGTTGACATCGCGGCCGAACTGCCGATGCAGATGATCTGCATCCTGCTGGGAGTGCCTGAATCGGAACGACACTGGCTGTTCGAGGCCATCGAGCCGCAGTTCGACTTCGGTGGCTCACGCAGGGCGGCCCTCTCGCAGCTGTCCGTCGAAGACTCCGGGTCGCGGATGTACGCCTACGGCCAGGAGCTGATCGCGTCCAAGCGCGCCGAGCCGACCGACGACATGCTCTCGGTGGTGGCGAATGCGTTGGTCGACGATGCGGATGCGGCGGCCCTGTCCGACCTCGAGCTGTACCTGTTCTTCAGCCTGCTGTTCAGTGCCGGCGCCGAGACGACACGCAACGGGATCGCGGGTGGCCTACTCGCGCTGGCCGAACACCCCGAGCAATTGCACGCGCTTCGCCTGGATTTCGAGATGCTGCCGACGGCGATCGAGGAGATGGTCCGGTGGACGTCGCCGTCGCCGTCCAAGCGGCGCACCGCCACCCGCGACGTCACGCTCGGCGTAGCTTCGATCGAGGCGGCGCAGAAGGTGCAGATCTGGGAGGGCTCGGCCAACCGTGACGCCAGCGTGTTCGACCGCGCCGACGAGTTCGATATTGCCCGGAAACCCAATCCGCACTTGGGCTTTGGCCAGGGCGTGCACTATTGCCTGGGCGCCAATCTGGCGAGGCTGGAACTGCGTGTGCTGTTCGAGGAGCTGCTGTCGCGCTTTTCCACCGTGCAGGTGGTGCAGCCCGTCGAATGGACGCGCAGCAATCGGCACACCGGCATCCGGCATCTGGTCGTGGAGCTAGCCGAGGAACAGTGACGATTCGGTTCGCCGATGTCGGGCCGTCACCCGATGTGTTCGCCGCGGTGATGGCGACCGGAGTCTTGTCGATTGTCGCCCGCGATCACCGGTACCGGTGGCTCGGCGACACCCTGGGGGTCCTAGCCACTCTCGGTCTGCTGGTCCTGGTTGTGATGGTGATCGTGACGACCGGCCTAGCCTTCAGTGGGCGCGGACCGGTGCGCTGGGATCTGACGGATCCCGACGTCACCGTGCGGCTGTTCACCTTCGTGGCCGCGTGCGCCGTGGTCGACACGCGCCTGTCGTCCAATGTGTGGGTGCTCCGGGTGCTCGGGGCGGTTGGGTTGTCAGCCTGGCTGGTGCTGGCCGTGCTCAGCGTGCGGAACATGCGGGCGCACCGATGGGCCGTGCTGCGGGACCGTGCCCATGGCGCATGGGAGCTGGCCAGCGTAGGAACGTCCGCGTTGGCAATCATGATGGCTGCGCTGGCCCAGCAAACCGGGCATCGCTGGTGGCTGGCGATTGCCCTGCCCGTCTGGGTGGCGGCGATCTGCATTTACGGCCTAATGACCTGGCTGATTCTCTGGCGTGCGGCCACCCAGCGCCATCATCCCGCCTTGGCGGGTGCAGCGTTCGAGCCCGACAGCTGGATACTGATGGGCGGTTTGGCCATCGCGACGCTGGCCGGCGATAAGATCCACGCCCTGGCTCCCGCCTGGCTGGCAGGGCCGGTGTTGGTCGTTACCGTCGTGACCTGGGTGGCGGCCACTGTGTGGTTCCCGGTGCTGATCTACTTCGGCTTGCGCCGGATCAGCCGCGGGCCCGATCTGCTGCACTTCGCGGGTGTGTGGTGGGCGTTGGTGTTCCCGCTGGGCATGTATTCGGCCGCCACCTACACAATGGCGGCCGAACTCCGTCAGCCATCGCTGGTCACCGCTTCGCTGGTGTTCTTCTGGGACGCGTTGGCGGCGTGGCTGATTGTGGTCGTCGCCGGGTTGCTGCGGCTGTCGCGCGCCCTGAGCCCGTCAGCCCGCACGAACCGTGATGCCCGCTGCCCGTAGTTCCAGCGCGGCCAGCGCCCGCATGGCGAGGGGATCCTCGCGGCGCCAGGCACCGACCGGATCTGCGCTGATGGCGGCCAGTTTGCGGGGCGGCCGGTTCGTCAATGCCCGCAGGGCCAGCACCTGTTCGCCCGCCGGGGTCGCGGCCAGCCCGGTGACGGTCCACTTGCGCCGGAAGAATCGGAGCCGCAGGAAGAGCCACGGCACGACCACGATGAGGATCGGCACCGCGACGACCGCGAGCGCCAGCAGTACTGCGAGCCAACTCGCCGTGGCGTCCAGGCTGTGGCCGGCGCCCGCGATGTCGCGGGCGGCCGCGCTGGCCGAGGTGAGGGGAGTGCTCACCGCATCGCCCACCAGCGGAATGTGCTGCGCGCCCTGCCCAGCCGAGGCCAGGTTGCCCGCGATGCCGTTCGCGCCGGTTTCGACTTGCCGGCCGGCGTCGGCGATCTCCGAGATGGCGTCGTACACGGCCACGCCGACAAGCAGCCATATCGCCGTCCATATGAAGATGGCGAAATCGCTGAAAAGTTGGGCGACCAGCCGGCCGGGTGTGGTGGCGTAGGGCAAGAACCGCGATCTCATACTTTAAATACCAGCACAGCTCCCAGCCCAGGGTTGCCGTTACGGCCCCCGATAGGCTGGCCCGATGCGCCCTGCACTGTCCGACTATGAGCACCTGGCCAGCGGCAAGGTCCGCGAGATCTACCGCGTCGATAACGAGCACTTGCTGCTGGTGGCGACCGACCGGATCT
Source organism: Mycobacterium sp. (assembly GCA_035693385.1). Taxonomy (GTDB): domain Bacteria; phylum Actinomycetota; class Actinomycetes; order Mycobacteriales; family Mycobacteriaceae; genus Mycobacterium. The sequence goes on along the minus strand of DASSGQ010000286.1, from coordinate 4,015 downwards.
CTGCCTACGACTTTGTCCTGGACAGCACGATCCCCGATAAGGGTCGCATCCTGACCGCGATGAGCGTGTTCTTCTTCGGCCTCGTCGACGCGGCCAACCACCTCGCGGGGCCGCCGGATGACCCGCGGATCCCCGCCGAGGTGCTGGGCCGCGCGCTGGTGGTGCGGCAGCTGCAGATGCTTCCGGTGGAATGTGTGGCGCGCGGCTACTTGACCGGCTCGGGGCTGCTCGACTACCAGGCAACCGGCAAGGTCTGCGGCATTACGCTGCCGCCAGGTCTGGTCGAAGCCAGCAGGTTCGCCACGCCGCTGTTCACTCCCGCGACCAAAGCGGCACTGGGGGACCACGACGAGAACATCTCGTTCGCCCAGGTGATCGAGATGGTTGGCGGGGTGATCGCCAATCAGCTGCGCGACCGTACTCTGCAGATCTACGTGCAGGCCGCCGATCACGCCCTGACGCGGGGAATCATCATCGCCGACACCAAGTTCGAATTCGGCACCGACCCGGACGGCAACCTGCTGCTGGCAGATGAAATCTTCACGCCGGACTCCTCCCGGTACTGGCCGGCAGAGGATTACCGCGTAGGCGAGGTCCAGACCAGTTTCGACAAGCAGTTCGTTCGTAATTGGCTCACCAGCCCCGAGTCCGGCTGGGACCGCCACGGCTCACAGCCTCCACCGCCGCTTCCCGACGACATCATCGAGGCCACTCGCGACCGTTATATCAATGCCTACGAACGGATTTCCGGTTTGAGTTTCGATGACTGGATCGGCTCGGGCGCATGACCGACGCTTCTCTCGAGGCGCGCGTACCGCCCTTACCGCCCACGGCCAAGCGTGTCGAGACCCGGCGCGAGCACCACGGGGACGTCTTTATCGACCCGTACGAATGGCTGCGCGATAAGGCCGATCCTGAAGTCATCGCCTATCTGGAGGCGGAAAACGACTACGTCGATCAGACAACCGCCCACCTGGAACCGTTGCGGCAGCAGATTTTCGATGAGATCAAGTCGCGCACCAAGGAGACCGATCTGTCGGTGCCGACCCGACAGGGTGACTGGTGGTATTACGCCCGTACCTTCGAAGGAAAGCAGTACCGGGTCCAGTGCCGTTGCCCGATCGTCGATCCCGGTGACTGGGATCCGCCGACCCTCGACGAGAACACCGAAATTCCCGGCGAGCAGGTGTTGCTTGACTCGAACGTGGAAGCCGAAGGCCACGAATTCTTCGCGCTCGGTGCCGCCATGGTCAGCCTGGACGGGAACCTGCTGGCCTACTCCGTCGACACAGTAGGCGATGAACGTTATACCTTGCGGTTCAAGGACTTACGCAACGACGAGCAGTATCCCGACGAGATAGCCGACATCGCGGCCGGAGTGACCTGGGCGGCCGACAACCGCACCGTGTACTACCTGACCCTGGACGCGGCCCATCGTCCCGACAAGGTCTGGCGGTATCGGCTCGCCTCCGGCGATCCGTCCGAGCTGGTGTATCACGAAGCCGACGAACGGTTTTGGCTCGGCATGGGCCTGACCCGAAGCGAGAAGTATGTTGTCATCGCCTCGGGGTCGTCCATCACCTCAGAGCTCCGCTACGCGGACTCCGCTGATCCACACGCAGGGTTCACTGTCGTGTTGCCGCGGCGGGAAGGCGTCGAGTACTCGGTCGAGCATGCGGTGGTGGGTGGTGAAGACCGGTTCTTGATTCTGCACAACGACGACGCGGTGAATTTCATGCTCGCCGAGGCCCCGGTCGGCGACCCGACGCAGCAGCGCACCCTGATTCCGCACCGCGACGATGTCCGGCTCGACGGGGTCGATGCGTTTGCCGGCCATCTGGTGGTCAGCTACCGGCGCGAGGCGCTGCCGCGGATTCAGCTGTGGCCCATCGATTCCGACAGTGGCTACGGTGCACCCGCGGAGATTTCATTCGACTCCGAGCTGATGTGGTGCGGCCTGGGCGGCAACCCCACCTGGGATTCACCCAAACTGCGGATCAGGGCGGGGTCTCTGGTCACTCCGGCACAGGTCTACGACATCGACCTTGCCACCGGTGAGCGCACCCTGCTGCGCGAGCAACCCGTCCTCGGCGGCTACCGGCCGGCTGACTACGTGGAACGCCGCGTCTGGGCGCCGGCAGCCGACGGCACCCGGATCCCCGTGTCGATCGTGTACCGCGACGATATCGAGTTCCCCGCGCCCGCACTGCTTTACGGTTACGGCGCCTACGAGATCTGCACCGATCCAGGCTTTTCCATCGCACGGTTGTCGCTGTTGGACCGCGGCATGGTGTTCGCCATCGCCCATGTCCGGGGCGGCGGTGAGATGGGCCGGCTATGGTACGAGCACGGCAAGCTGTTGGAGAAGAAGAACACCTTCACCGACTTTGTCTCGGTGGCAAGGCATTTGGTGGACTCGGGCCTGACCACTCCGCAGCGGTTGGTGGCACTGGGCGGCAGCGCGGGCGGTCTGCTGATGGGTGCGGTGGCCAACCTGGCGCCGGATTGTTTTGCCGGAATCCTCGCACAGGTCCCGTTTGTCGACCCACTGACGACGATCCTCGATCCGTCGTTGCCGCTGACGGTCACCGAATGGGACGAATGGGGAAACCCATTGGACGACGGCGATGTTTACTCCTACATGAAGTCGTATTCGCCCTACGAGAATGTCGAGGCGAAGCGGTACCCGGCTATCTTGGCGATGACGTCCCTGAACGACACCCGGGTCTATTACGTCGAACCGGCCAAATGGGTTGCCGCGTTGCGGCATGCCAACAGCAACGGCACTGCGTTTCTGCTGAAAACCCAGATGAACGCGGGACACGGCGGCGTCAGTGGTCGCTATAGGGGGTGGGAGGAGACGGCTTTCCAATACGCCTGGCTGCTAGCCGCTGCCGACGGCGACCGCTATGGCGGCGGCCAGGAAGACGACCTCGAAGGCGGTCCGCAGGGGTAGCCGCGTCGTCATCGATTCGGGCGGATGCGGCATCCGGGAGGCGTAGACGTTGGCCGGGAACATGGCCAGCATCAGGGCCAGCAGGCACACCGCCGCCGCGAACCGGGTGTTAGGCACCAGCAGGCCTGCGGCACCGAGCAGCTCTAGCACGCCGGTGATGGTGACCAGAAGACCGGGAGCGGGCAGTCGGGGCGGCACGATCGCGATGAGGTCCCCGCGCAGGGGTGGCGCGAAGTGCGAAATGCCGGTCAGCACAAACATCGCCGCCAGCCCGACGGCGATCGCCGCGTTCCAGCTGTTGACGTAGGCCGCATCAAACCAACCAAGCCAGCCGATGCTCCGGGCGGCGATGGTGCTCAACAGCAGGGTGATCAACGGCGCCATCTCAACATACCCCAATCTAGGCACTGACAAGTTCGTCAGGATCGAAGGTAAACCGCCATCTAGGCAGTGTCAAGTTCTGCCCGGTATGCTGTTGCCGTGGACCGTCCGACCTATCACCATGGGGATCTGCGCGCGGTGATCCTGACCGAGGCCGCGCGCCTGGTCGCCGAGCGTGGCGCCGACGATGTGTCACTGCGCGAGCTGGCGCGCAGCGCAGGCGTGTCGCACGCTGCGCCGGCACACCACTTCACCGATCGCCGCGGGTTGTTCACGGCACTGGCGACGCAGGGGTTCGAGCTGCTCACCCAGGCTCTCGTCGATGCGCGCGGCGACTTCGCCGACGCGGCGCTCGCCTACGTGCGGTTCGCCATCGCGAACCCCGGCCACTACCAGGTGATGTTCAACAAGTCGCTGCTCGACACCGCCGAACCCGAACTGGCCGCCGCCGAAGCTGCCGCCGGCGCCGAGCTCATGCGTGGCGTGGCGACGCTGCAGGATCCCCACGCGCGCGCCGATCCCGCGGCCGCGCAGCTCGCAGCGTGGTCATTGGTGCACGGATTTTCGACGCTGTGGCTCAACGATGCGGTCAACGCTGAAGTGCGGCAACTTGATCCGATGGATACGGTGAGGCGGATCGCGATGATGCTGTTCGAAGGTTAGTGCGTGCTATTCGCC
>DASSGQ010000285.1:0-12541 GCA_035693385.1 Mycobacterium sp. | reverse complement strand
CTCACTTAGGTAACGCCTCAGCTCAGCGGGAGTAGTCGTCGCGGCCGCAACAACGTACGCCGTCAACGACGTGTGCCCAACCAGTCGCTCGCCGACCACGACGGCGCCCGCGACCGCTGGGTGGGTGTTCAGCTGGGCCTCCACCTCGGCCGGATGTACGCGCACACCACGGACTTTCACCTGCTCGTCGGCGCGCCCCCGCGGATACACCAGCCCGCGTTCGCCGCGGGTGACCACGTCTCCGGTGCGGAACCATCGGGTGGGTCCGGAGCCGTAATCGGCGACCGGGAACCCCTTCGCGGTGACTTCCGGCATCCCGAGGTATCCGGTGGCGATCGACGGCCCCGAGATCAGCAGTTCGCCCTCATCGGTGACGTGATCGCGCACATGGGGCAGCGGACGCCCCAAGGGCGCGTCGACCTGGGCCGCGAGTTCTGGCTCGGTGCCGGGCCCGGCCAGCTGCACCGCATGGGTGATCATCGTCGTCTCTGTGCACCCGTAGGTGTTGAGCAACCTCACGTGACCGGTCCCGAGATCACGCCACTGCCGCAGTCGGGTCGGATCGACCCGCTCACCGCCGATCACCACCAGCCGGACGCTGTCCGGCAGTGCCGCGCGCTCCTCGTCCAGGAAAAGCACCAACTCGTGCCAGAAGGCGGTCGGCAGGTCGAGCACGGTGATTTCCCGCTCCGCCAGCATGCGGACGAAACGCGGCATCGAGCCGGAATGGGCTTCGTTGTCGAAAACCAACGTCGCGCCGGCGGTCAGCGCCGGCAAGATCTCCTCCAAGCAGGTGTCCCAGCCGAGCGACGCGAATTGGAGCACGCGGTCCTCAGGGGTGAGCGCGAAGAGGTCGCGCAGTGCGCGCACCGTGGAGGTTACGGCATGCCGCGAGACCACCACCGGCTTCGGCGCTCCGGTCGAACCCGACGTGCACAGCACGTAGGCGGGGTCGCTGCGGTGCCACAACGGCTGCGGCAGGTCGGTGTCCCCGGGCACATCGGCCTGGTCGAGGGTCTCAATCCGCAGGCTGGACTGTTCGATCTGGTCCGGGGCCGTCGCAAACAGACGGTCCAGGCCGAGCACCGCGGCGAGCGCCTGCTTGCGGGCCACAGGAAGAGTGGCGTCTATCGGGCAGTACGTGGCGCGGGCTTGCAGTATGCCAAGCAGGTGCTCAACCACGGCGGGAGTGTGCGAGACCAACACGCCGATCAGACCGGATGGCCCATCGCCGTCGAATCGGCACGCGCGGTAGCGCGACGCGGCGAGACCGACCCGCTCCGCAAGGTCTTCATAGGTCACGACCGTCCCGTTGTGCACGATGGCAGGTCGGCCAGCCCGGTCTTGCGCAGCAGCGGTGAAGTCCGCCACCACGTCACCGAGGTCGTCAGCGTCGAGGACGCTGACGTCGGTGTCGGGAAAGGCTATGTGCGCCATGGCTTCCTAGTGGTTCGTAGGTCGTCTAGTAGATCTTGGCTACGGCGGCGTTGCGGGCGAGACGCCCGGTGACCCCTTTGGTCGAACTCACGCCGCGGGCCCAACGAGCAACCGCACGGACGTCGGGATCCCCGGGTCTGTGGTCACAATCGACATGCGCCCCTCCTATCGAAAGCACACCGACCCGAGTGCGACCGCCTTGCCGCGGCACCTCGGGGCGACCGCATATACCGGCGATACACCTGAATGAGGAGTATACATACCTATTGGTATGTAGTAAACGATTTAACAAACTGGCAGTATTTTTTGCGATTCCAAGCTCCCGCAAGCGGGGAACGCCAGCTAGAGAGCAGGCCGTGGACAACCGGACAACCTGACAGACGGGTCGCCACCGCACGCCGCGTCGGTCTTCTACGCACTTTTGGAGGGATCGACGGCGGTAATCTTGCCGAGACTTGCCCCTGGCGCCGGTGCGGGCTCGGCGCGAATGGCCCCGCAGGTGCGTGGCGGCCTCGATGGAACACGGAAGGCGCTACGCGCGGGCGATCGCGTCAGGTGATCCGTGGAATGTCGACTCCCGAGCACCACATCGCCGGTATCACCGATCACCGACCGACAATCGTGAGTTTCCAACCCGCGAGACGGGCGAATTCGTGACGGTAGCGAATGAGCACTGCAACCTTGCTAGTGCTCGTCCACCCAGAGTCGCTCCGTCAAGTTCTCAAACGTCACCAGAACGACGGGATCATCGCGCCGCATCAGCGACTTGCTCATCCTGGCGCGCACCGTCCACCCCTCACAGTGCCGCAACTCCACCACCAGGTTCGCCAGCGCCTCGACCCCGGAAAGCGCGGCGACCTCGGCGGGCACGGTGTGAAAGATCTCCGGAAACGCCAACCCCGCCAGCGTGTCCTGCTCGTAGCCCACCATGTCGGCAAACGCCGTATTGGCAAACAAGATCATGCCGTCCCGTGCCATGGCGAGCGTAGGAACCGGGACCCGCTCCAACACCACCACCGCGGGCAACCGCGTCAGGATGTCCGTCGGGGACTCGCCGGACCTCCCACTACGCCGCCGCTCGATCTGTTGACTGCCAGCCACACCAGCGCTGTCGCGTGGCTGGCTGTGTGAGCCCCCAGCAAGTAACCGCGCATCCACCATGGATGGCACAGTAGCAACGAGACACGATCAAAACCTAAAAATAGCGAAATCCGCCGAGTGTCGGACATCCGACTTCAGCTGAAGTTCGTGTTGCAGATGGGCGCCTATGGCTACTGGACGCAACTGATTCTCCAGGTGGCCTGGCCGCTGTTCACTTACTTGACGTCGTGTGGTTACCTTTCTGCCTTCGCGCCTTCAACGAGCTCTCAAGAACACTCGAGGAGTGGTCGGCTTACGTGCGACCGCCGGTTGCACCTAGCCGACTGGCTCGCCCTCGCGCTGGTGAACGGCGCTGCTAGACGCGAGCGAGTGCAGCCGGCTGGCGATCGAGGCGACCGCGCAGCCAGCCGACGGTCCGCTGGATGCCTTCGGCCAGATCGATGTCGGGTTTCCAGCCCAGCACCTGGCCCGCCAGGGTTGGATCCAATGCGCTCACACGAACCTCGCCAGTGCGGGCCGCAGCGTGAATGGGCGGATGTGCGACGCCGACAGCGGCCGCGATCATATCGTGCAGCTCGTTGACCGTCGTTTGTACCCCGGTGCCGATGTTGAAGGTGCCGGTCGTCATGTCCGGCGCTTCCGCGGCGCACAGGAAGGCGGTCACGACGTCGTCGACGTAGACGTAGTCGCGGGTGGCGCTACCATCGCCGTAGATGGTCGTGGGTCGGCCGGACATCATCGCAGTGCTGAAAACCGCGACAACCCCGGCTTCCCCGCGCGGAACCTGGCGTGGCCCATAGACGTTGGCGAGTGCCAGACAAATGGGCTCCAGCCCGTACATGCCGGCGTAGGCGCGCATGTAGAACTCTCCGGCGACCTTGGCCGCCGCGCCCGGGGAGAGTGGGTCCACCGCTGTTTCCTCGGTGGCAGGCAAAGTCGCCGGCGCACCGTAGCGGGAGCCACCCGAGGCGGCGTAGACGATCCGCGTCACTCCGGCACGCCGACTCGCTTCCAGCAGGTTGATGGTGCCCAGCACGTTGTTGCGGGCGTCGAATTGCGGATCACTCACGGAGCAGCCCACGTCGACCTGGGCGGCGAGATGGAACACCACGTCAGGGTTGGACCCCACGATGATGTCGGCCAGCTCCGGGTGCCGGACGTCGACGGCGACGAAGTTGAAGCGCCCAGGGCCCTTATGCCGGTGGGCCGACGCGAGATTGGCGACGGGCGGGGCGGCGCTGAGATTGTCGACCCCTGTCACTTGGTGCCCTTCCTGGAGCAGGCGTTCGACAAGAGTGGAACCGATGAATCCGGCAGCGCCGGTAACGAGGGTACGCATAATCAGCTAACTCCAGTTCGACGGTGAATCATGGACGGCGGCAACCGGTTTGGGCCGGAGTCGGCAGTGACACCGCGGCGAGATCCCGGTGTGCGGACGCCGGCGGTACGAACCGTCCGGCGGGGGTATGGGTCGGTTGCCTCGCGGATGTAGTTGCCTATCTGGCGTAGCGAGCGGTCGGCCTCTGGCACCATCGGCCCGGCGATCTGGAAGACATGCATTTGGCCAGGCCATACCCGCAGCTCGACGGGCACTCCAGCCGCAGCCAGCCTCCGCGCAGTCAGCCGAGCGTCGTGCAGCAGGACCTCGGAACCCGACACATGGATCAGCGTGGGAGGCAGGCCAGGCTCGATGTGGTCCAGCGGCTCGTAGATTTCTTCGGGGCGCCCATCCATGATGTGGCGCTGGGCCGCCTTGCCGATCAGGTCGACGAATGCGTCAAAAGCCTTGGCCGGGAACATCGCATCGTGACGAATGTTGAGGTGAGCCTGTTTGGGGAACTTGGTGATCTGCATCAGCGGCGACATGCAGACGATGGCCGCGGGCTCCTCGCCTTCTTTGAGCAGTCGTTCGGCCAGCGTGAGTGACAGGTAGCCGCCGGCGGAATCGCCGGCCAAGACGATTTGCCCCGGCGCATAACCCTGCTCACGCAACCACCAGTAGCCGTCATAGCAATCGTCGATCGCCTCACCGAGCGAATGCTTGGGCAACATTCGGTAGTTGATCACCAGCACCGGCGCATCGGCGTACTCCGACAACGTGGTGACGAGCCGATCATGCGTGTTGACGCCGCAGGTCAGAAAGCCGCCACCATGCATATACAAGACGACGTGCCCGCTACCGTCGGCAGGCAGAACACCGGCAGCACGCACCAATCGCGCTGTGCAGTGCGGAAACTGAACCGTGGCGCGAACGCTGCCCGGCGTGGGCGTCACGGCCCGGGCAGCGAAATCGACTAGGCCCCAAGGCCACGGCGCGTTCGCCAAGCGGCTGCCGATGTCCAGGGCTGGGCGGATAGTAAGCCGAGCGCCGAGACAGGCTAGCCGGCCGGCAACGCTCGGATCATCCTCCACGACCTCCTGGACCACTCCGGAGGCCCGCCCGCCGAACATAATTGGTGTTCCCCGGTGAGCCGCTGCTACGCCGGTCCCGACGACAGCCGGCTCACCAACCCGGCCAGGTTCTGGCCGGGCATATTTGGTGAGCGTTCGTCGTGGATTTTGCATGATCAACCATTTGCCTGATTTCCCATGGCCTGTGCGCCACCTTCGGCCGGCGGCGACGCAGTCATGGACGTGACGCTTGCCGCGCGGCGGCCAGAACGGGCCCGCCCGCTTGAGACATCGAATGCGTCGGAAGCAACGACGGCGTCAATCACCGGAGTCACGTTGGTGGCCCACCAGGTGTGGTGGTTGGGGTGGATGGCAGACCTACGCCACAGGTCGGCGGCGTGGTGAAGCCAGGTCAAGAGAATAGCAATGCCCTCGTCGACTGCCCCACGCTCGCCAGCGTCCCCGTCCGATCCGTCCCGTGCGGCGCCCAGCGCATTGCGCTCACTCTCGGAGAGACCGCCCGCGCGTATCCGCTCAGCGACCACGGTGCCCAGATCCGCTTGCTCCACTTGGCAACTCGCCGTCAGGATCATCAGGTACTCGTCGATCAGTGCCGGCTGACCCGGCCGCGCCCCGGCCCAGTCCACGATGCCGGTGACCGGGCCCCGCACGCCGCCCACCCGAACGTTTTCGGGGGTGAAGGCGCCGTGCGTCCAGCTGACCGGCATACGCCGGCCAACAAGGTCCTGCCGCAGCATCGTTCCAAGCCCTTCCAAATGGGGAACCATGCGGGGATCCAGCCGACGGCACATCTCCGTCAGACCCGCCAATGGTTCGACCACCCATCGCCGCAACAAGCACACGTTGTCGACGACGATCGACGTAGCAGTCCGCCGGTGCAGCGGCGCGATGGCCCTGAGCGCCGCAGTGGTCAGCTCCTCGACACGGTTGGGGCGGCGCGCCAGCACTTCTGCAAGGTCCGTTCCCGGCCGATACGACTCGACCGACACGGTTGCATCAGCGCGCTCGTCGAAGGCCAGGATCCGCGGCAGCAGTCCCCGCCATTCGTCGTCGAGTCCTTGGTGGATGGCGAGTTCGGTGAGCACACGCCGCTGCGTCCGCAGTTCCGAGGCCTTGAGCGTGCCGCGCGCCACCTTCAGAACGGCCGCGGGCGGTCCCTGCTCGGGACGCAATAGGAACGCGGCCGTTTCGCCGACGAGTCCTGTTGGCGGCGCGCTCAATTCGAGGTCAATCAGACCGATCGGCAGATCATTGAGGTCTATCAGCCCTGCCGACCGGAGTGGCGCTATCGATGGGTCCTGCCGCCTGCTGGTCATTTTTCGGCCGCCAATCTGTACATGAAGTGCTGCGCGACTCGCACCTGGTCGCTCCCCTCGGTCGGTCGGAAACGATGTGGTTGGTTCAGCGTCGGCTTGGCACTCAGCGAACCGCCTCCGGCTGGGCCTGACGACCGATCGGTTCAGCGACCTGCCTGCGTTGAATCATACCGCTACTCTACTAATCACCGTAGCTTACATACCAAACGAACCTATGTAAACGATATTGGCCAACTCGTGGTTTACCAGAGCCCGCCAAGCATCCATGTACTAAGGCTGTGACGTCAAGAACAGACCGGGCGGAATCCCGAAGCGCTTCGTCGGATACGGGCGGATACCTGACCGCGCGGACCGCGGCGGTCAATCGGGCTCTGTAGAAGGGCTCGAAGAACTAGCACTAAAAGAAAGATGTATAGGGCGACGGGTTGAGCACCGCCGGGCTAATCCGGGCAACGACCGCCGCGGACGCGCGTCCGGGAAGAGATCTGCGCTCTCAGACGGTGCTCTAGTTGGCGTTTCTCTGGGTGGAGCTAAGGGGATTCGAACCCCTGACCTACTCGATGCGAACGAGTCGCGCTACCAACTGCGCCATAGCCCCTGATCGCTAGCAGGCTACCAGCCTCGACCCCAGCGGCCGAACTGCCGGCGTTACTCGCCGACGGCGCGCGGCAGGTCCCGGGGCCAACCGAAGGTCCGCATCGGCATCGCGTTGTCCAGATGCTCGAAAATCGGGTCCTCGTCATCGATCTCCAGGACCACCGCTCCGGGGCGCCGCAGCCGCGACGGGACCACGTCCTGACCGCGGTCGTAGGTGTTCTCCACGCCGAGCCGCGCGCGTGCCATCCGCTGCATCCGGCGACGACGCACCCTCTCCTCGATCCTGGTCTGCCGACGCAAATAGGCCAGATAGACCATCGTCATCGCGGTGGCGGTCCCGCAGAACCACCACGCGGTCGACGACACCTCGAATGCGGCCGTGGCCGACCCGACCAAGATGACCGCCATCGCCATGAGCACGCGCTTGCGGAAGGCGTATTTCCGAGCGCTCACCGCAGCCGCGGTCTTCGTGTCGAATCGGCGCCGACGGGAGCTGCCCGAAGCGACGAACGCCCGTGCGTCTTCGTCCTCGCCCTCGTCGCGGTCCGCCTCGGGCTCCAAACCCGAAGAGTCCTCGACGTATTCGTACTCATCACCCCGGTCCGCCGCTGCATCGGCTCCCTCACCGTGCTGGCCGACGCTCACAGACTCGGCGTCGACGCCCTCCTGGTCGATGTCGTCGGACCCGGGCTCGGCCGCCGTCGCGCTGGCCCCCGCTGGGAGCGCCCCGGAATCTTCGACGACCTCAACGTCCAGGTAGTCGGGCTCCTTGCGCTCATTGACGGCAACCTTCATCACGACCGGAGGTGCGGACTGCACCTCCTCGGTGTCGTCTTCCTGATCGTGGTCCTCGTGAACGTCGTCGCGGTGGACCTGTTGGGCGTCGGCGAGCTCGTCTTCGGCGGGGTCTTCCTCCGCCTTCCAGTGCGGGTCACTGCGATGACCCGCGGCAGGGCCGGTCCGCTTCTTGAGCAGACGGGAACCGGCACCGTTGTTGAGCACCCGCGTCGCCAGGGCGACGTCACTGGTGCGTCGCACGGCGTCGCGTTTGCTGATGAGCATCGGAACCAGAACGAACAGCCAGAGCACCACGAGCGAAATCCACAACAACGACTGCGGGATGCTTGGCATGATGACCTGCTCCTTTCCCCACGAGGCCGGCGAAGGCCAGCGCGGGCCGGCCAGAAGTGACCAGCACAATTACACACCTGTAATTTGGCTCTCACAAGCACCACACGTCACTCGTGTCGCGCCAGCGACCGGATTCATGGCGGCGGGGATTTCTCCTATGGCGTGTCGGCGATGCGGCCAACGGCGCCCGAGCTCACGCCCACCCGGCGTGTCCGGAGCGGACCAGGGCCGATGCCACCGATCCGTGAACCTCTTCCACCGTGATGGCCATCAACAGATGATCTCGCCACGCCTTGTCAACCTCGAGATATCGGCGCAACAGGCCCTCTTCCCGGAATCCGACCTTTGCCAGCACGGCCCGGCTCGCGGCGTTCTCGGGGCGCACGGTGGCCTCCACGCGATGCAACATGACCGGACCGAAGCAGTGATCGAGACCCAGCGCCAACGCTGCGGTGGCGACCCCGCCGCCAGTCGCCGACCGCGGCACCCAGTAGCCGATCCACGCCGATCGCAACGCCCCGTGGGTGACGTTGCCGATGGTCAGCTGACCGCAGAAACGCCCGTCGAGCTCGATCACGTACGGAAGCATGCGCCCCTTGCGGGCCTCGGCACGAAGCCCCGAACACAGCGCCGGCCACGCGGCCACGGTGTGCCGGACCGTCCAGTCACCGTCCGTGCTGGGCTCCCACGGTTCGAGATGCGCACGATCGGCCAGGCGGATCCGGCTCCACTGCGCGCCATCACGCATCCGCACCGTGCGCAACCGGACGAGCCCCGCCGCGACCCGCAGCGGCCCCACGTCCTGGGGCCAACCCGGATGACGGGAATTCGAGCGCAACAGGTTCACGAGCGGGTGCGGGCGTTTGGCTCAGCCGCGCTGAGCCAGGAAGGCGACGTCGACGATCTCACCGGTGCGAATCTGCTCGGCACCGCTGGGAACTATGACCAGACAGTTCGCCTCGGCAAGGGTCGCCAGTAAGTGTGAAGCCCCCGGGGCTCCACCCAGTGCCTGCACCAAATACTCACCGGTGTCTTGGTCACGCATCAACTGACCGCGCAGATATCCCTTGCGCCCGGCGACGGAGGTGATCGGCGACAGGGCGCGGGCCTGCACGATCCTGCGCATCGGCTGGCGCTTGCCCAGCGACAGCCGGATCAGCGGCCGGACCATCACCTCGAAGACCACCAGCGCGCGGACGGGATTGGCCGGCAACAGAAAGGTCGGAACACCCTCCCGGCCCAACTGCCCGAAGCCCTGGACGGATCCGGGGTGCATGGCTACCCGGACGACCTCCATCTCGCCAAGAGCGGACAGCACCGAACGCACCGACTCGGCGGCCGCACCGCCGACCCCACCGGCGATCACCAGGACCTCTGCGCGGCTGATCTGGCCTTCGACGACCTCGCGGAGCTCGTTGGGATCGTTACTGACGATGCCGATACGGTTGACCTCGGCGCCGGCGTCCCGGGCCGCTGCGGCCAGCGCATAGGAGTTGACGTCGTACACCTGGCCGTTTCCCGGGGTGCGTGCGATGTCGACCAGCTCGCCACCCACGGCCATTACCGACAATCGCGGACGCGGATGCACCAAGACCCGTTCGCGCCCGACCGCCGCCAGCAGCCCGACCTGCGCGGCGCCGATGACCGTGCCGGCACGCACGGCGACGTCACCGGGCTGGACGTCGTCGCCCGCGCGGCGCACATATGCACCCGAGGGCGCACCCCGCAGAATCCGCACGTGCGACGTCCCGCCGTCGGTCCAGCGCAATGGCAGGACCGCGTCGGCCAGTGTGGGCAGCGGAGCACCGGTCTGCACTCGGACCGCCTGACGCGGCTGCAGCCGGCTGGGTGTGCGCGTACCGGCCTCGATGGTTCCCATCACCGGCAGGGTCAGACCCTCGCGCCGGTCTTCATCACCGCCGGTGTCGTCGGACGATTCGCCAAAACCGCCGACCTCGCCCACTTCGCCGACACCCAGCACGTCGACGCTGCGCACCGCGTAGCCATCGATCGCGGCCTGATCGAACCCGGGCATCGGACGCTCGGTCACCACTTCCTCGGCGCACATCAGTCCCTGCGCCTCGGCGATCGCGATACGCATCGGTCGTGGGGCCACCGCGGCGGCCGATATCCGGGTCTGCTGCTCCTCCACAGAACGCACAAGCGCGCCTCTCTGCCCACCAGTCCTAGCGAGCGCCGTCTCGGGCGACCCGGGCCCGTTCAGCCCGCTCCCCGTGGGCGGGACCATCCCCCACCCCGGGGCCGTCGCGATCTGCGCAGGCCCGCAATGTCGGCCGGCACGACGTGGTCGTCTGTGTTAGTGCTCGGTCAGGCCCAATCGCGCCACCAGCCATCGCCGCAAATCCGGGCCATAGTCGTCACGGTCCAATGCAAAGTCAACCGCAGCCTTGAGGTAGCCGCCAGGATTTCCCAAGTCGTGTCGAGATCCGCGATGCACGACCACATGCACCGGGTGGCCATCCTGGATCAGCAGTGCGATCGCATCGGTGAGCTGGACTTCGCCACCGGCCCCGCGGTCGATGCGGCGCAACGCGTCGAAGATGGCGCGGTCGAGCACATAGCGGCCCGCCGCCGCATACATCGACGGAGCGTCCTCCGTCTTGGGCTTTTCCACCATGCCTTTGACCTTCAGCACACCGGGATCGTCGCCGTCGGCGGCCGGCTCGACATCGAAAACCCCGTACGCGCTGATCTCGTCGGGAGTTACCTCGATGGCACACAACACCGAGCCGCCGCGGTGGGCCCGCACCTTTGACATCGTCTCCAGGACGCCGCTAGGCAGCACCAAGTCGTCGGGCAGCAGCACCATGACGGCGTCCTCGTCCGCCGCGAGGGTGGGCTCGACGCAGCTGATGGCGTGTCCCAGCCCGAGCGGCTCGGCCTGCACCACGGACTCGACCTTGATCAGCGCGGGCGCGCGGCGCACCTTGGCCAGGATGGCTTTCTTTCCCCGCGCCTCCAGCGTGCCCTCGAGCACCAGGTCTTCGACGAAATGCGCGACGACGCC
The DNA here is from genome assembly GCA_035693385.1 of Mycobacterium sp. Taxonomy (GTDB): domain Bacteria; phylum Actinomycetota; class Actinomycetes; order Mycobacteriales; family Mycobacteriaceae; genus Mycobacterium. The sequence continues at coordinate 1,519 of DASSGQ010000285.1, read as the reverse complement.
GTCCTTGCCCTCCGAGGTGACAATCACCAGACGTTCCGCACCGGCGGCAGCCGCCTCCGCGGCGACCAGCTCGATGCCGGGCGTGTCGACGACGGGTAGCAGCTCCTTGGGCACAGTCTTGGTCGCGGGGAGGAACCGCGTGCCCAGGCCGGCCGCAGGGACGATCGCCGTATAGGGGATCGGAACTCCTGGGTGTGACATTGTTCAAACGATAATGCGCCGCAGCCCCGGCCGACTGCATATGGCCACGCGAAAGCCGGGCCTGTCATGGTTGAGGCATGGCAACCGCGAGCAAGTCCGCCCTGCGCCGACAGCTGCTGGCGGCCCGTCACGCCGTTGCCGACGAGGTTCGTGCCGCCGAGGCGCACATGCTCACCGACCACCTGGAATCGGCGTTGACCAGCGGCAGCACGGTGTGCGCCTACGTTCCGGTAGGCACCGAGCCGGGGTCCATCGAGATGCTCGACACGTTGCTACGGCGGTCGGGACGGGTGTTGCTGCCGGTGGCGCGTACCGCCGGCGGCGGCACCCGCGACATGCCCTTGCCGCTGCGGTGGGCCGAATACCGCCCGGGCACACTCATCGCCGGGCCTTGGGGGCTGCTCGAGCCGCCCGGCCCCGTGCTGCCCGAGCCGGCGCTGGCCGAGGCCAGTCTGGTGATCGTCCCGGCGCTGGCAGTCGACCGCCGCGGGGTGCGGCTGGGCCGGGGCCGTGGATTTTACGACCGCTCGCTGGATGGCCGGGACCCGCAGGCGCGTCTGATCGCGATGGTGCGCGACGCGGAGTTCGTCGACGAGTTGCCCGCGGAGGCGCACGACGTGCCGATGACCCACGTGATCACGCCACGGCGTGGCCTGATCGCTTTGCTCCCCGCCGCACACAGCGGGGAATGAGATGCCTCACCTGGCGGTTTTAGCACTTGAGAAAGTAGAGTGCTAACAAGGCTGGAATCATCCGGAGGTTTTTGTGCCGACCTATAGCTACGCGTGCACCGAGTGCGACAACCGCTTCGACATCGTGCAGGGCTTCGCTGACGATGCGCTGACCACGTGCGAGAAGTGCTCCGGTCGGCTGCGGAAGCTTTTCAACTCGGTCGGGATCGTATTCAAGGGCAGCGGCTTCTATCGCACCGACAGCCGCGAGGACGGCAAGAAGTCGAAGAGCTCGGTCAACGGGTCCTCGACAAGCGACGCCGGGTCGAGTTCGGGATCGAGCGAAAAGAACGGGTCCAGCGAGAAGAGCGGCTCCAGCGAGAAGAGCGGCTCCAGTGAGAAGAGCGGCTCCAGCGAAAAGTCGAGCAGTGCCGCCACGCCGTCCACTGCGGCCGCCACGACGTAAACAGTTATCCACAACGGAATCCCTGCCCGGAATCGCCGGAGCTGCGCTGCGCTTACCGTTGCGGCGTGGGCGAATCATCGCTGAATCCAACGCTATTGCGCCGGATATCGACATCGTTGCGTCCGGACTGGACTCGCACCGTGCTGGCGCGGCGTGTCGCCGCGGCCGGGCTGGTCGGGTT
>DASSGQ010000284.1:0-6467 GCA_035693385.1 Mycobacterium sp. | reverse complement strand
GACCGCGGGCACGACGAACGCGGGCACCAGCGCCCGCCACTGCCGGTTCAGCAGGGGCAGCAACAGCAGCGGGCCCAGCACGGGTTTGAGCGTGAGCGTCAGCCCGATCACGATGCCGGCCCACCACTGGTGCCCGACTCGGTTTGTTTGGGACCCGTCCAGCAGCCACCCGAGGAACAGCACCTCGGCCAGCAGGACGCAGCCGTTGATGTTGGTGAACACCAGCGTGCTGGTCACGCTCTCCGTGCAGAACATGGCCAGCAGCAGGGCGGGCGCGGCCACCGACGACAGCGTGAATTTGAACAAACGCAGCAGCAGGTACCAGGCAATCAGGATGGCCACGGCGTTGATCAGGATGAACAGATATCGCGATGGCGTAAAGGGCAGATACCCGAACGGCGCCATCAGCAGTGTGCCGCCGGGCGGGTAGAGGTAGTGCGGGTCGACGTAGTCGAAGTGCTCGTTGTAGATGTCCCACCCGCGCCGGAAGTTGAGCACCGCGCGGTAGACCGGTTTGAAATCGTCGGTGATGTTGCCGTTCACGGGGAGCACGATGCTGCGGTGCAGCACCGACATGATGGCCAGCGGCCACAACACCGACCGCAACACCGTAGCCGCACTCGGTGCGCTGGTGCGGGGACGAAATGCGGCGAGTATCCAATCGCGCAAGCCGGTTCGGGTCGAGTCAGCTGCCGTCACCAGCGCACCGTACACCGAGCGCACCAGCGCCCAAAAACCCAAGTCTCAGGCGGGACAGTAGGTGTCGGTCGCCGGCAGCTTGCCGCTGTTGAGGTAGCCGATCAGCGGCGGGACGGCACAGGGCGAGTAGATGCTGGCGCCGTGGCCGATGCCCTGCCACATCACCCGCTTGCTGGCCGCGTTGGCGTTGATGATGGTGGCCGCCGTCGCGGCGACTCCTTCGACGCCCACAATCGGGTCGTTCAGCACACCCGCCAGCAGGACGTCGACTTTGAGATCCTTGGGCGGCGCCGGCGGCGAACCGGTGGGCCAGTGCACGCATTCGACCAGATTGAGCGCGGCGACGGTGCCGAATTGGGGATACAGCTTGCCCCACGCCACGACGAGTTCGCGCACCCGGTCCGGGGTCGGGCGGTTGATCGCGTCGCTGCAGGAGTTGACGAACTGGCCGTCGGAGCCGGCGGTGGCGTAGGCGCGGTTGATCAGGTTGTTCAGCTGGCCCGCGTCGCCGGAGCGGGCGGCCGCCAGCGCGCCGGCCAGGCTGGTGGTGGCGTTGACGCGGCCGCCTACGGGGAATCCCAGGGCGACTGTGATGGCGTTGGCCACCGCGGCCAGCGATGCGCCGCCGGGTCCCCTGCCGGCGCGGGCGTCGGCCAGCAGGGCGCTGACGGCGCCCTCCGGGTCGGGCCCCAGCGCGCAGTTCACCGCAACACACTGGGCGGCGAACGCGTCGAGCGCGGCCTGCTGGCCTTTGACCTGCTGCTCGGCGGCGGCTTCGGCGTTGACGCCCAGGGCAATCGGGGAGTCGAGGATCAGCCGGGCCACCTTGTCGGGGCGAGACGCGGCATAGGCCAGCGCCACCTGGGCACCGTTCCCGATCCCGATCAATGCGACCGCGGGCACGTCCCAGAGGTTGCGCAGCCGCTCGATGTCGGAGGCCGCGTGCGAATTGTCGTACGCGGCGTCGCCCGCCGGCGCCAGGGCGTCGGTGCAGTTGGTGGTGGCGGTGTCGGAGACCTCGGAGAGGTTGGCAACCGGATCGTCGCCGCCCTGGAACTGCGCCTGATCGCGCATCACCTGGCGGTCGGAGTGGTTCACGCAGTCGATCGGGGTCGACATGCCGATGCCGCGGCGGTCGACGGCGACGATGGGGTGGGTTTGCAGCACGTCGGCGCCCGCCCCGGACAGCCAGACCGGCAACTGCGCCGAGGACGGCAGGTCGGAGCCGGTGGTGAAGACCAGCGGGCCCGCGTCCTTGGGGGTCTGATTCGACCGGGCGCGGACGACGCCGATGCTCACCGTCCCGGATCCGCCGTTGACCGGGTCGAGGTCGGCGTCGTAGTTCGCGCAATCCAACTGAACGCCGGCCGCGGCAGGCACGGCCGCATCGGTGAAGACCCGCGAGGTGCAGTCGTGCCACGCCAGGTCGTTCTTGGGCGCCGCGATCGGTGGCGGACCGCTGGGCGGGTGCTTCGTCGGGGGCACCCCCTGCGGCCGGGCACCGGAATTGGTGGCGAAGCGCGGGTCCGCGGCCAGGCCCGGAACGCAACCGGTCAGCACCAGGGTCGCCGAGAACGCGACCGCGCCCAGGACCGTGGCGGACCTGCCCTGCCGAGTCATGCGGACCACCCTAGCCGTCGCCCCGTGGATCAGGCCTTGACGTAGCGGGTGTAGAGGTAGCCTGCGTCGTCCGTCAGGATGTGCGCGCAGCGCATCCGGGTCAGCAACTGACCCGGACCGGTCGCGATGCGCCGGGCCAGGCCGCCGACGACGTAGGGCGCGATCGTCAGGCACAGCTCGTCGAGCAGGCCGCGCTCGATGAACGCGCCGAGCAGCGTCGGCCCGCCTTCGCTCAGGACGCGGCGCAGTCCGCGCGCCGCGAGCGCCGTCAGCAAGGCGGCCTCGTCCACCTCGGCGGGATCGCTGCCCGAGCAGTCGACCACCTCGCACAGGTCGGTGAGCAGGCGGCGGGTCTTGTCGGCCGCGGCCGTGCAGGTGAGGACCAGCGGTGGCACCTCGGTGCGGGTGAACACCGGCATGTCGCGGTCGAGGCGACCCGACTTGGTGACGATCGCCAGTGGCGGGACTTCGCGTTGTCCGCGGGCCTGCCGCCGCTGCCGCTCGGCGACACCCAGGTGCGCGCCGGAATATCCCTCGACCCGCACGGTGCCCGCGCCGACGACGATGACGTCGGCGAGTTCACGCAGCAGGTTGAAGACAAGCCGGTCGCCGGGCCCGGCCATGCCGCCGCTCTTGCCGTCCGCGGTGGCGCCGCCGTCCACGCTGGTGATGAAGTTCGCGCGCACCCACGTCGCGCCCCGATCCGGATAGCCGTAGAGCTCGGGAAGTTCGCCGTCGTCGAGTCGTCGGATCGACCCGAGCAGCGTCAGCTGCGTCTCCGAGGGCTCAGCGGCCTTGCCGGCGTCAGGCATGAGCTTGATTGCAGCACGCCGCTACAGTGCCTGCATGCACGGGTCCACTTTCGGCCGGGTGGCTCATCTGGTGGATCGGCGACCGACGGTATCGCCGGAGCGCCTGATCGCTCAATTGCGGCCGCCGCCAACGTTCGCCGACGTCAGCTTTGCGACCTATCGCCCCGATCCGGCGGAACCGACCCAGGCGGCCGCCGTGGTGGCGGGTGAGGAGTTCTGCCGGCAGGCCGTGGAACGCCGGGCGGGCCGCCGCAAACTGTTCGGCAAACGGGTAGCACTGCCCGGGGTGGGGGTGTATCTGGACGGCGGCTTCGGCGTGGGCAAGACGCACCTGCTTGCCTCGGCCTACTACCGGTTGCCCGGTGACGGCCCCGAGTCCCCGACTCCCAAGGCGTTCGCCACATTTGGGGAGCTCACCCAGCTCGCGGGCGTGTTCGGCTTCGTCGAATGCATCGACATGCTGGCCAATTACACCGCGGTGTGCATCGACGAGTTCGAGCTCGACGACCCGGGCAACACGACCCTGGTGTCGCGGATGCTCTCGTCGTTGGTCGAGCGGGGGGTGTCGGTGGCCGCCACCTCGAACACCTTGCCCGAGCAGCTCGGCGAGGGGCGCTTCGCCGCTCAGGACTTCCTGCGCGAGATCAACACGCTGGCAAGCATTTTCACTACCGTGCGCATCGAGGGACCCGACTACCGGCACCGCGGCCTGCCGCCGGCGCCGCCGCCGTTGTCGGACGGGGAAGTAGCCGAGCGTGCCGCGGAGGTCGACGGGGCGACGTTGGACGACTTCGACGCGCTGTGCGCGCACCTCGCCACCATGCATCCGTCCCGGTATCTGACGCTGATCGAGGGCGTGACCGAGGTGTTCCTGACCGGGGTGCACGCCATCGACGATCAGAACGTCGCGCTGAGGCTGGTGTCGCTGACCGACCGGCTCTACGACGCCGGCATCCCGGTGGTGGCCTCCGGGGCGAAGGTGGACACCATCTTCAGCGAGGAGATGCTGGCCGGTGGGTACCGCAAGAAGTATCTGCGGGCCACGTCACGATTGGTGGCGCTGACTGCCGCGGGGATCAGGCAAGCGCGCGAAGCATGACGTAGTCGTGCTCGCGGCGGGCGCCCACGTGAAACGTCCGGGTGCCGCTGATCTTGAAACCGCTTTTGGCGTAGAAGCGTTGTGCGCGTTGGTTTGCCTGGTTGACGCCCAGCCACACGCAGCGCGCACTCCAGTCTTCGGCGGTAGCCAGCGTGTGGTCCATCAGCGCCCTCGACACTCCGGCGCCGTGGTAGTCGGGCAGCAGATACATCTTCGACAGCTCGGCGGCCGGGCGGATGTCGACGGCTCGCGCCACGTCCGGATCATCGCCGACGCCCCGAATGAGCATGGCATAACCGATGATTCGTCCGTCCAGCGCAGCGGTGAGAACCGCGCGCCGCGGATCGGCCAGATATTCCGCGAAGCGCTCAGCCGACAGGTTGGCGTCGATGAACGACGCGATGTTCTCCGGCGGTGTCGAGGGCGGACACGCCAACGGAAAGGCGCGCGCGGCGACGGCCGCCAGTTCGTCGGTGTCGACCGAACCCGTCGTGACGACGCGGACGGCCAGAGTCGCAGATTCCGCGGGGATCACAGGTTCCACTGCGCGAGGTGGTAGCCCGTCTTCTTGTCCAGCAGCACGACGGTGGAGACCGGGTCGCGGTAGGCGTCCCAATAGACTCCGCCGCGCACGATGGCGCCGTTCGGTGCGTTGACGAGCACGTTGTCCAGCGCGTCCGGCGCATCGGATGGCCGCGGCTTGTAGGCGTCGGCGAACGGAGTCACCCCGTCGAAGCTGAAGTCGGTGGCCATGATGTACGGATTGGGCACCCGGATCGCGCGGATCGTCACGTCGGCCCGGTCAACTGTGCTGCCCGGAAAGCTTTTCACCGGGACGTCGCTGCGCGTGTAGCCGAATCCCGGGGGCGGGTCGCACGGCGCCACGCTGCTGACGGTGACGTCGGCGATGTAGGTGCCGGTGTCAACCCGCAAGGTGTCGCCGATATGGCCGATCGGCGCGTCGCCCGCCCACGCGTGGGGGGCGCCGAAGCCGGCAAAAGCGGCGCCAGCAGCCGCAACCAGCAAGGTGGACAGGACGATCAGCCAGCGGCGCACCTTCGCATGATTGCACACGGCCTAACACGTGGGGGAGGGGTCGGATGAGGGCTCAGCCGCCCTGGGCGGCGCCCTTGCCGCCGGTCAGCGATTCAAGCGCGGCGATCAGGTCGGCCTCGACGTGGTCCTTGTCGACGCCGGATCGATGCAGGGGTCCGGCACCGTCTTCGAGTTCGAGCAGCGCCAGCAGCAGATGTTCGGTGCCGACGTAGTTGTGGCCGAGCCGCAGCGCCTCGCGGACGGTCAGCTCGAGCGCCTTGCGCGCCGGGCCGCTGAACGGAATGAGCGCCGGTCGCTCGGGGCCGGCCGGGGGTAGCGTGACGGACGCGCGCAAGGTCTCGGTGTCGACGCCCTGTCGTTGCAGCAACACGGTGGCCAGCGCTCCCGGATCGCTGAGCACCCCGAGCAGCAGGTGGTCGGGCGTGATCTCGGCGTTGGCGGCTTCGTGGGCGGCATTCTGCGCGAAGACCACGGCGTTGCGGGCTCGCGGCGTGAAGCGGCCGAAGTAGCCCTGCTCGGGATCGATCTCGGCGGCCTCGGCGCGGAACACGAACCTCTTCTGGGCGGCCTGCTTGGTGACGCCCATGCTCTTGCCGATGTCGGTCCACGAGGCTCCCGAGCGGCGGGCCTGATCGACGAAATGACCGATCAAATGGTCGGCGATCTCGCCCAGATGCTCGCCGGCCAGCACCGCATCGGCGAGTTGGTCGAGCGCGTCGGTGTGCACGCGTTTGATGGCGTCGATCAGCTCGTCTAGGCGGACTGGATAGGCGATGGGTGTCGGCTCGGACATAGTGTCAACACTAGGTTGACGACCGCTACGTGTCAACCTTGGGTTGACGCTGTTTGCTCGATCCAGCGCTCGCGGGAGCTCCGGCGCGCTCCGAATGACCTTGACGCGCAGTTCCTTTCGCAGCGAATATCCGGACCAGCAAAAGAGATGCGGGCCGGCCGCCATTCTGGCACGATCATGGGACCGTGAAACTGCTGCTCCTGACGCTGACCAGCCTTGCCGCCGCGATCGGCATGGCCACCCCCGTGCGCGCCGACAGCAACGATGACGCATTCCTCGCGTCACTGCAGGCGGCAGGCATCACGTACCCCGACCCCGGCCGGGTCATCGCGGCCGGCAGATGGGTGTGCCAAGCGGTGGATCAGGGCACGCAGATGGTTGACATCGT
>DASSGQ010000283.1:0-3158 GCA_035693385.1 Mycobacterium sp. | reverse complement strand
CGTGGCCGAAGTGGATGATCGGGTGACACACACCCGTTGTACCCGCGAGCGCCGACCCTTTCTCACCGATGGGTATGACGACCGCGGTTCGGGTCTGGACTTTTGGTGATTGCCGGCCTGACGGTCATCGAAGCCGCTGCGTGTCAACGGTCATGACGATCCCCCCGTGGGCGGTCAGGAGATCTCCCCGTTGGTGGCCGTGGTTTCTCCCCATGGACGGACGTGAGTTCTCCCCGGTGGGTCAGTTCGGCAGGGGCGTCACCCCTTTGCCGGCTGTGGCTTGAGCGAGTCGGAAGGACTGCCCGTCGGTGACGCAGATGTGGGCGTGGTGCAGTAGTCGGTCGACTGTCGCGGTCGCCAGTGTCTTCGGCATGATCTCGTCGAACCCGGACGGGTGCAGGTTGCTTGAGACCGCGAGCGAGTGTTTCTCGTAACAGGCATCGACCAAGCGGTAAAACCCTTCAGCGGCGTCGTCGCCGACGGCCAACATGCCGATGTCATCAACGATGATCAAGTCGACGCGGGTGAGCCGGCGGATCGCTTTGTTGATCGAGTCGTCGGCGCGGTGACGACGCATGAGAGCACCGAGCTCTTCGATGCTGAACCAGGCGACGGTGCGACCGGAGTCGATCGCGAGCTGGCCGAGCGCTTCGCAGAAGTGACTTTTGCCAGTGCCGGACGGCCCGCAGACGCAAAGGTTCTCCTGTCGGTCGATCCACTCCAGCGATCGCAACGCCTGTTGCGTCGGCGGCGGGATGGAGCAGCGGGCCTCGTCCCAGACAGCGAACGTCTTGCCGGCAGGGAAGTTCGCCTGCCGCCGCCGCATCCGTAGCGTCGCCTGGTCCCGGCCGGTGATCTCCTCGGTCAGCAAGACGCGAAGCAGCTCGGCGGGATCCCACCGTTGCGCTCGAGCGGTCGGCACGACATCGACGGCGGCGCTGCGCAGATAGGGCAGCCGCAGCCGGCGGGTCAACGCGATCACCTTCTCGAGCGTCTGCGTCGACGGCGCCGCAACGGCTGGCCCGACCGACACCGCCGCCTGAGTCGTGTTCGCTCGCGTGTTGCCGGCGGCGGTCTTCGCGGCCGTCATGCCTCACCGCCAACCGAGTCGATGGAGGCAGGTGTGCCGAAGCCGGCCCAGCTGATGGTGCCGGGTTGCAGGCTGTGGGTCTCGCTGGCCCGTGTGGCCGGGCCGGTCGGCCCGGCCTGCTGGTGGGCGAGGATGGAGGCGAGGTCGTTGTCGCCGAACCGCCCCGCGAGGGCGGCGGTGCCGAGCGCTTGGTCGACCGCGGCCGCGCTGTGCAGTTTGGCGAAGGTGACGGCCTCGGCCATCTTCGACCGCATCCGCGACGCCCCGGTGGCGGCGGCTTCGACCAGCCACGCCTTCGCGCCGTCACCGATGCTGAGGAACGCCTCCTCCGCTGGGTTGACTGCCTTCGGTGTCCGGTCACCGGGCAAGGCCCGGCGGCCAGGATGGCCGGACGGGTAGTGCTGATCGCTGATCTGCGGCCGCCCCTTCTGCCCACGCTGATGGCGGGTGATCTCGCGAGGCCCGCCGGGGTCGATGACGGTGACGACGAGTTCCTCGCCGGCCCACCGCACCCAGACACGGTCGTCGACGTGCTGGTGCGGCACCGAGTACCGCACGCCGTCGACGCTGATGGTGGCGTCCCAGCCGACGTGTCGGGTCTGCCCGAACGCCACGGTCACCGGGTGTTCGGGCAGCACGTGCAACCGCTGCCGTTCCTCGGGCAGCAGTTCGACCGGCGGCCGGCCGGTGACGCGGTGCGGGCGGCCGTTCACGTCGGTGCAGAACACCTCGCAGCCGTCGACGAGTTCGGCGAACGTCGCGTAGTCATCGCGCAGGTTCGCGTCCGTCGGCACCAGGTCGGCCTTTGCGATCCGCACTGTCGCCTCGGCACCGCCCTTGCTCTGCGGGTCGGCGGGCACACAGGTGCGGATCGTCATGCCGTAGTAGCGGCCGGCCGACACGATATCCGGATGGCGGACAGGGACCCGGGCGATGTGCTCGACCGTCACCGTCTTCTCGTTATCGGTCAGGGCATACGTGGGTGCGCCGCCGATGCAGCGCAGCGCTGCGTCCAAACAGCCGAGCAGCGTCGGCAGGGTGCGGTCCCACGTCGGGATCACCACCCGGTAGCGCGACCACGCCAGCCACGCGCAGAACAACAACGTCTTCCGCCCGCCGATGCGCGGCCCGTCGCCCCAGTCGAACTGCAACCACAACCCAGGCTCGGGCACCCAAGGTCGGAACACCCGGCGGTGACCGGACCACCACGCCCGCCGCGCCGTCGACACCGCCCGGCGGGTCGTGCGCTCCGAGCCGGTGAATCCCATCGCCAGCAGCTTCCCGTGCACCACGTCAGCGCGAATCCTGCCTTCGGACTTGTCAACCCACTCCTCGACCTTGTCCAGGAACTCGTCGATCAGCATCGATCGCTGCGGCCGCTGATCCGGCGCCACTCCGGCGTCACGCAACGCGACGTAGTGCGCCACCGTCTTGTGATCACAACCGGCCAGCGTGGCCGCGCCACGCAGGCTGCCGGTCAGGTCGTAAGCCTCCAGAATCTCCATGATCTCCTCGCTGCTCTTCACTAAGCCGGCCCCTCACTCGACACGCTCGGTCGAGATCAGCCAGCCCAACAGCGCCACCGGAACCCGGCAGCGACACGGCACAAGCGGGGACAAACCGTGGCCGTCACTGGGTCGATTTCATGACCGCCAGCGGGGAGATCCGATGGCCGCCCATGGGGAGATTTCCACGTCCGCTGTCACATCCGGGTCGGATCCGAGAACTGAGCCATGTGGATCGAGGGTCGATCAACTCTGAGTGCAGGCGACAGCGTGGACCGCTGATGGCTGATATTCCGGACGCTGCGTGATCACCAATGGTGGAGTCGTCTATCACAACCAGCCGGGTCCAAGTTACCACGACGTTGATTGACGTCGGCGACGTCTTGCCCTCGAGCAGAACCTGACAGGCCTGTGCGAGCTTGTACCTGTGCAGCGTCTTCGTCGAGCCCTTCGTGCCGTGTTGTCGTTTCCAGACTCTCACTCAAGGTGGCGGTAATACACGATCGCCGTCACGAACCGTGACAAGCTCCGCGCGCTGCGAGCGAGGTGTCTCTACCGGCCCG
>DASSGQ010000282.1:0-10293 GCA_035693385.1 Mycobacterium sp. | reverse complement strand
GGCGGCCCGGTGGCCGAACAGGGCCGCGATCATCGACGACGACGGCGTGCTGACCTATCGCGAGCTGCGATCAGGCATCGAATCGCTCGCCCGCGAGCTCTCCGGCCACGGCGTGGGACCCGGTCACGCGGTGGGCGTCATGTGCCGCAACGGACGCGGCTTCGTGCGGGCGTTCTTCGCCGCCGTCCTGGTGGGCGCCGACGTTGTGCCGATCAACACCGAATTCCGGATCGACGCGCTGGCGGCCGCGTTGAGCGCGCACCGGATCACGACGACGGTCGCCGACGACGAATTCGCGGGACGGTTGCGGGAGGCCGACGCGTCGGCGGTCGTCGACCCGGCGAGCGCCGATGCCCACGACGGAGACTCGCGACCCCGAGTGAGCGCGCCCGGCCGGATCGTCCTGCTCACGTCGGGCACCACCGGCACGCCCAAAGGCGTGCCGCGCGCGCCGCGGATCGCTTCGGCGTTGGGCGTCTGGGTGACGATCCTCGATCGCACCCGGTTGCGAACCGGGTCGCGGATTTCGGTGGCGATGCCGATGTTTCACGGGCTCGGGCTCGGCACGCTGATGCTCACACTGGCCCTCGGCGGCACGGTGCTCACCCGTCGCCACTTCGACGCCGAAACCGCGCTCGCGCAGGCCTCGCTGCATCGCGCGGACGCGTTCACGGTGGTCCCGATCGTGCTCGCGCGGATCCTCGACCTGCCCCAGCGGGTGCGCGCCCGAAACCCGCTGCCCTACCTGCGGGTGGTGTTGTCCAGCGGGGACCGGCTCGATCCCAGCCTGGGGCAGCGGTTCATGGATGCTTATGGCGACATCCTGTTCAACGGCTACGGCTCGACCGAGGTCGGTATCGGCGCCCTCGCAACACCAGCCGACCTGCGGGACGCTCCCGAAACCGTCGGGCGGCCGGTCGCCGGGGGCCGGGTGCGCATCTTCGACAAGAAAGACAGGCCCGTCGGCCCGCGGGTTACCGGACGCATCTTCGTGGGTGGCGAGATGACGAGTGAGGGTTACACGGGCGGCTCGATTGTTGGGGAGGCGAAGGCGACGATCGACAACATGACCGGCACCGGAGACATGGGCTATTTCGACAACACGGGTCGGCTCTTCATTGTCGGGCGCGAAGACGACATGATCATCTCCGGCGGCGAGAACGTCTATCCGCGTGCGGTCGAAAACGCGCTTGCCGAACACCCCGACATCGCCGAGAACGCCGTCATCGGGGTCCTCGACGAGCGGTTCGGTCAACGGCTGGCCGCGTTCGTGGTCCTACAGCCGGGAAGCGACATCGACGCATCGGCCTTGCGGGAGTATTTGCAGGGCAAGGTTTCTCGCTTCGAACAGCCCAGAGACATCCACATCGTCGCCGGCATTCCACGCAACCCCGCCGGCAAGGTCGTGCGCAAGGAGTTGTTGACCTAGCCACGCGGTTCAGCAGGCCTGCAGCATTCCATGCCGATCAGGCCGGCACCAGACCGCACCGTAGCGTCGAAACGCATTGCAATGGCACGTAATTCGTGCGCTGTGAGCGACGCAGACTCAGTCCTGTTTGGGTTCCAGGGCGGCGACCCTATTGGCCAGCCAGTTGGGCGCAAGCACCGAGACGGCGGTTGCGCCCGCCGTGGCGCTGATCACGCCGGACCAGGCGATCGGTCCCAGTGGTGTGCAGCCGAAAAACTGGCTGATGACCGGAGTTTGAACGATGCCGACCAAGACCCCCGCGCTGCCCAGGGCTGTGGCCAAGACCAGTGGGCTGTGGCGGCGCGTCAGCAGGGTTTGCGCGAGCTGCGTCGTCACCAGTGCCGTGAGACCCATTGTCGACGTGCGGCGTTCGGTGCCCGGCGTCCAACGGCCGATCGCCCAGGCCGCCGTAGCGCCGGCGGCCGTGACGGCACCGCGGGTGACGATCTGGCGCATGAGCGGCGCGTCCAGTGACGGCGCGGGTTCGGCCAGCGCGGCAAGCTGGAATGCGCGCTGCATCTCCTCGGCGTCGCGATCGACCCCATCCTCGGTCTCTTCGGGCTGGGGGTACTGGGGCGTGACGGCAACCGCCAGCGCGGGAAACATGTCGGTGAGCAGGTTCACCAGGAGCAGTTGACGGGTGCCCACCGGCGCGCGGCCGGTGCCCAGCGCGGTGCCGATGATGGTGAATAGCACTTCACCCACGTTGCCGCCGACCAGAATGCCCACCGCATCCCGCACACCGCCCCACATCCCGCGGCCTTCGACCAACGCGTCGAGCAGCACACCGAGATCGTTGTCCGTCAAGACGATGTCGGCCGCCCCACGCGCTGCCGACGAACCCCGACCGCTCACCCCGATGCCCACGTCGGCCATCCGGATCGCCGCGGCGTCGTTGGCGCCGTCGCCGACCATCGCGGTAACCTGGCCGCCCTGCTGCAGCGCCGCAACAATCTGTACCTTTTGCTCCGGGCTGACCCGGGCGAACACCTGCACGTCGGCGGCCAGTTTGGCGCGCGCATCCTCATCGAGGGACGCCAGTTCGGCACCGGTCGCCTCGCGCGCATCCGCCGGCAGGCCCAATTGGCGGGCGATCGCCCGTGCGGTGACGGGGTGATCGCCGGTGATCAGCACCACTCGGTGGCCAGAATCCAACAGCCCCTCGATCAGTGGCCGCGCCGACGGCCGTGCGGTGTCGGCCAACCCGACGTAGCCGACCAATTCCAGGTCGTGCGCAGCGGCGTCGACGGCATCGGCGTCGGTGTCTTCCTCGGTGGTCCCGCGGTCCCAGCGGCGCTGTGCCACCGCCAGCACTCGCAGCCCCTGTTCGGCGAGGCGCAATATCAACGATTCGGCGTCGTCGAGGTCCGCCTCCTGATCGGCGAACCGGCAGCGGGGCAGGATCTCCTCGGGAGCGCCTTTGACCATCAACATCGGCCCAGCGGTGTCGTCGCTCGCGGCGCCGATCGAGGCGGAGTAGCCACGGCTGGACTCGAACGGTACCTCCGCGAGCACCGTCCACTCCGAATTGCGTTGACCGTCAAGGGAATTGGCAGCCGTGAGGATGGCCTCGTCGGTGGCGTGCGCGTGTCCCTGCCCGTTGTGGGGCTGCGTGCAGGCCCGGGCGGCGGCGCGCACCACCGCGGTGGCCCGCGGGTCATCCGCATCGGGGAACGAGCCCTGCGCGCTGATCCCGTGCGGCACTGCGGAAACGACGCGCAGATGGTTCTCGGTGAGGGTGCCGGTCTTGTCGAAACACACCGTCCGGACCCGGCCCAGCGCTTCGATGGCGCGGGGCGCGCGGACCAGCGCCCCACGCCGCGACAGACGCTGGGCGGCGGCGAGTTGGGCCAGCGTCGCCACCAGCGGCAGGCCCTCGGGGACTGCGGCCACGGCAATCGCGACTCCGTCGGCGACCGCTTGGCGCAGCGACGTGCGGTGCGCCAAAGCCAAACCGGTCACCGCCGCCCCGCCGGCAAGCGTGAGCGGCAGCACTTTGCTGGTCAGCTCACGCAACCGTGCCTGCACGCCCGCCGCCGACTCGACATCGGAGATCGCCGAAATCGCGCGTTGCGCCGCCGTGCCGGCACCGGTGGCCACCACGATCGCGCGAGCGTGACCGGCGACAATGGTGCTGCCCTCGAACAGCATGCTGGCCCGCTCGGCGTCGGCGACGGCGACGGGCTCAACCTGCTTGTCCACCGGCAGCGACTCGCCGGTGAGGAAGGACTCGTCGACTTCCAGGTCCTCGGCGACCAGCAGGCGTGCGTCGGCCGGGACCACCTCCGGTGCGGTCAGGTCGATGATGTCGCCCGGCCGCAGCGATTTCGCGCTCACCGTGACCGTTCGTTCGGTGGAACGAGCCGCGTCCAGGCGGCGGCGTGCCGTAGCAACCGTCGGGAGAACGACGCGGCGCGCGTGCTGGTCCTGGTCGGCGAACAGCTCGGCGATCGCCGCCTCCGCCCGCAGCCGCTGCACCCCGCCGGCCAACGCGTTGGCGGTCATCACGCCCGCGACCAGCAGCGCGTCGATGCTGCTGCCGACGATCGCCGAGGCCGCCGCTCCCACGGCCAGGATGGGCGTCAGCGGATCGGCGAGCTCGGCCCGCGTCGCACCCAGCAGCCGCACCACCTGGGTCGCCGGCCCGCGCAGCGGCGCGACGGCCGGGTTGTAGGACAGGTCGTCGAGGAACTGCCGCCAGGGCGTGACGCCGGCCTCGACGGCCAACGGTCGGGTGCGGCTGGTCAGCCGGGCGTAGACAATCTCCGGGTCCAGGGCGTGCCAGGCGGTGAGCGGTTGCGGCGTGGGATCGGGCAACCGGAGCACCCGGCTAGCCGAGAAGGCTCCCGATATCAATGCGGCCGTGCCGGCGGCGTTGACCGGATTGAGCCAGCGCTGCAAGGCGATCGGGTTGGCCGAGCGCGGCTCACCGCTGACGAGCAACAACCCGGACAGAGTGCTGCCGCCCTTGGCGAGACGCACCGACGATTCGGTGGCGTCCCGGGCCACCGGCAGCGCCGACAAGATCCGCACCGCCGCGGCGAGATCGGTGCCGGTGATGATGTCCGCGGTCCACGGTGTCGCGGCGTGCGGATCGTCGAGGGCCACCCCGACGTCGGCGATCGCCAGTGCCGCCAGGGTGTCGGTCGATGCGAAGTCCGGGTGCAGCGACGTGATCAGCAGCACGGGTCCGCGATCGGTGCGCAAATCACGCACCAACTTCAGCAACGGCGTGCCGGGTGGATGAGTCACCGCGGCGCTGGGCGTCAGGTCCTCGGTGCCGGCAACGTGGCGCAACACCACCCGCGCCCCGGTCCGGTTCGCGGTCTGCAGCAGCGGGATGGCGAAGGGGTCGACTTCCCATCCCACCTCGACGCTGCCGGCGCGTTCGCCGTCGACCACGAGGTCGGCATGTTCGAGACCTTGGGCCGGTGCCGCCGACGACCCCTGCGCCCGCACCCATCGCAGCCGCGCTCCGGTGGCCGGCAGCTCGTCGGGGTCCGGATCGGGTGCCTCCTCGCCGTGCAGCAGCGCGTCGGCGACCTCATAAACCCGGTCCTCGTCCCAGCCGGGGATGTCTCCCCGCGCCTCCAATACGGCCCGGGCATCGCCGCGCAGCGCCGCGCCGTCGATCACGATCACCTTCACCCGATCCAGCCGTCGCAGCGCTCCGGGGTCGAGGATCAGCTGCCCGGCGTTGGCAAGGCCTCGGCCGAGCACGGAGGCGAACGCCTGCCGGCCCACGTGCGCGGCTCTCGGCACCCCGGCCAGGATCGCACCGGCCGCGTCTTCGGTGCCGCCGCCGGCCAGCAACGCACCCGCCGCGGCTATCAACGAAGCGTTCGCGGCCTGGTCGGCATACTCCTCCACCGGGCCGGCCATGGATCCCTTGGCTGTGTCGATGGCGGCGTCGATGGCCCCACCGACCATGACGTGCGAAACGTCACCCGCGGCGGCGGCCGCCCAGTTGTGCCGGGGTGCCTGCGAGTTGGCGCCTGCCGACGAGATGACGGGAACCACCGGAGCTTGGGGGCGCTTAGGCGAGGCCAGCTCCGGCTCGCGCTCGCGCCACCGCTCACGATGAGCCGCCGCCTCGGAGATCTGCAGGCCGCGTTGCGCCAGGTCCAGCAGGGGCGTGCCGACTGCCTGGGTCAGCCCGTTGGCCAGCGCCGTGGAAGCACTCAGCGCGATGTCGGTGCCGACGCGGCCCAGCCGGGACTCGAGGACGGCCACCACCCGCGGTTGATGATTCAGCAGAGCGACGGCAGCGCGTGCGCTTCGCGGCGCGACGGGCAGCCGGACCACCCAGCCGGTGACCGCGGCGCCGATCGCCGCGGCATCCATCGCCGCGGCGGTGAGCGGGACCAGGATCGCCAACGGGTTACCCGGGTCGGCGAACGGCGCGGTGCGGGGCGCCGACTTTGGTCCCGCGGAGGCGAGATCGGCGGCCACGCAACAAACCGTGTCCCGCACGTCGTCCAGGACCATGGCGCTGTCGATCTCGGTCTCGAGTTCGATCACCAGCCGGCCGAGTGCGCCCTCGACATGGGCCGCGGCCACTCCCGGAATCCTGCGAACGGGCTCCTCCACCACCGCCGCATGCTCGTTCCAGTTGGGAAACGGCAGCAAGGGATCCAGGTCCAGGTGCACTCGCCGCCCGCTCTGCCAGCGCACCGGCGGCGCGATGCGGTCAGCGGAGCCGTCGGGGGAAACGCCGATCCCGATTGCCCGGCGCGTGGATTGAGACATCGATTGGACCACCGGGCCGGCAAGCTCGAACACGGGGCCGGCCAACGTCTGAACGGCGCCGGCGGCCCCTGCCGCAGTGGAGACACCCGCTCGTACCACCTGCGCGGCCCCGCCGGTCACGCCAACGACGACGCTGGCTACACCCGGAATCTTCATTCCGTCACCCTTCAATTACGTCTACCGCGCCTAATAATCCTGGCGTGTCATGGACCTGTCCACAGCTGCCCCAACAGGGCGGCAGGCGTCGACACCAACGACTGTGGCGGGTCGGATTCGCTCGGTTATCCGGGAAGGTTACCGGGTTACGGGGACGTCTAAACGTGGGCGACGAGGGCGCGTCACCGAGGCAGTTGCGATGCCGGCCGCAGCCCGCGGACCCGGCAGGAAGCGCTCCCAAATTGACGGCCCAACAAAAAACGTTGCTTTGCGGAAGTCACTACGCAAGCCAATTGGCGTGAATGCGCGGTAGCCGTCGAACAGCTACGCACCGCGGTATTCAGATGGCGAGAATCGCCTACAAAATTCGGTGGTGCGCCCTACCGAAGTGGTACCCGGTCGGGAAGGACTTTTCGATAACCTGCAGCTGATGGTCCACTCTGGACTCGAGTTCGAGGACCACGCAGCTATCGCCGAGGGTTTTCGACTCGAGAACTATGTACCGTTGACCGCCACCGTTGACATCGGTGACGGGGTCACCTGAATGCAATTTTTCGACGGGCACCAATTCTGGGGTTCCGTGTGACTCCACCCATCACACGTTAGGTCAATTCCACGGGTGAGGGAATAGTTCTCCCTCCGGCCCATATCGCCCCGGCGTGTCCGATCGAGCCGGAAATCCGCCCAGCTCAGGCCCCATCGGCGGCCCGGTCGGCCCCGCGCTGCTTGAAGAACACGCTGACATGACAGATCAGGCCGTCGTCGCCCAGTTCGAAGAGGATGCATTCGGGCCATGTCGCCGCGACTCCGTCGATCTCGAATGCCTCGGTCAGCTCCACGTAGGACACCCGGGAATCCACGTGCGAAACCCGCTGCACCTCCAACCGGTGGCCCTCAAGATTCGTGAGGACCTTGCGCAGATAAGCGACGTAGTGCTGCTTGCCTTCGACGACGTCGCAGAAGGGTCCCTCTCGGATCAGGCCTTCGTCGGCAATCGTGGTTGCCAGGCCGTCCCAGTCGTGGGCGGCCAGGCATTCCAGGTAGCGCTCGACGACGCCGGCGCCGATTTCAGCCGCGTTCGCCATGTCGTCTCCACTCACTCGCCGATGGCTAGGTCCACGGTAAGCCCCCGAGTAGGTTCGCTCCTATGAGCTGGTGGCTCGCGCGTGCCCAGGCGACGCTGTCCGAAGACGTGCCCGCGCCGCCGGGCGACGTCCGAGATTTCTACGTGGATCTGGACAACATCAAACTGGTGCATCCGCTGATCGTGTCCGTGCAAGCTACGTCGCGCACCGAAACACCGGAGGGCTATCTGCAGAGCTATCGAGTGGTAGATCGGATTCCGTTGGGGCCCTTGACCATAAAGACCGCCTACCGCGCGCGGCTGCACGTCCGGGCCGACGGTGACGTCGCGACCGAGGCCGATCAGTCCCCCGGGGTGCACCTGCGCGGAACGGTGAGCTTCGAGCCGATCCGGGAGCCAGTAGTCGGCACCCGGATGACCGAGCGAATTGTGATCAGCGCGCCCCGGCCGTTGGCCGCGCTGACGACGCGCGAGGCGGTCAAGGCGCACATCGCGATGCTGGCAGGCATCCGGCGCCACTTCGAATCCGCGTGAGCGGTGCGGTTTCAACGCCGTCTCAGCGCGGTCTCAGCGCGGCTTCCACTCCGAATTCAGCGCCGTCTCCGAGAGGTACTTCGTCGAGCTCCAGCCGCCGTCGACGACGATCGTCTGTCCGTTGATGAACGCACCCGCAGGAGAGCACAAGAACGCCACAGTGTTCGCGACGTCGTCGACCGTCCCCAAACGCTGATGCGGTGTCATCTCGGTGTTGATCCTGCGGAAGCGCTCATCCTGCAGCCGGTGCTCGGTCATCGGCGTCTGAATGACCCCGGGAGCCACGGCATTACAGCGGATTCCCTGGGCTCCGTATTGGCAGGCGACGTGCGTGGTCAGCGCGGTGAGCCCGCCCTTGGCGGCCGAATACGCGCCGCCACGAAGGCCGCCGACGACAGCGAAGGTCGACGTGACGTTGATGATCGCCGACCCGGGCCGCAGGTACGGCAGCACCTCACGAATCAGGCGAAACGGCGCGCGCAACATCAAATCAAGGAAATGGTCCAATGATTCGTCGTCGGTTTCGTGCACCGGCTTGGGACTGCCGATGCCGGCGATGTTGACGAGGAAGTCGATGTGGCCCCATCGGGCAACCGCCAGATCCGCGATTCGCTTGGGGGCATCGTCGTCCCTCAGGTCGACGGCGAGCGTGGCCACCCGTTCGTGATCGCCGATGAGCTCGGCCAATTGGGCGAGCTTGCCCTCGTTGCGTCCGGTCGCCAGCACCGCCATGCCCATCTCGGCGAGCTTTGCCGCGCAACCGGATCCGATTCCGCCGCTTGCCCCGGTCACGATCGCCACCGGCATTACCGGCATTACCGGCATATCACTGGTCTGCTTCCATCAGGGCCGCCTTGATCTGGTGCTTGAGTATTTTTCCCGCGTCGTTCTTTGGTAGGACATCCCAAATAACCACTTGCTCAGGCGCTTTGAATCGCGCGACGCCCGAGTCCGCCAGGAAATCGCGCAGGCTGGTGACGTCCGGGCCGGGCGTGACGGCGGGCACCACCACGGCGCACGCCCGCTCTCCCGTGCGGTCATCGGGCAGCCCGACGATGGCGATCTCGGCGATGCCGGGGTGGCCGGTCAGGATGTCCTCCACCTCCTTGGGTGAGATGTTTACGCCGTTGCGGACGATGATGTCTTTTGCCCGCCCGGTCACGACGAGGTATTCGTCGTCGACCCAGTGTGCGAGATCCCCGGTGCGGAAATAACCCTCGTCGTCAAAAGCTTCGACCTCGTCTTCGCGATGTTGATAGCCGACCAGCATCTGCGGTCCGCGCACCCGGATTTCTCCGGCGACCAATTTGACGTCGGCCACGCCGATATGTCCGTCGGTGTCGGCGGCGTGGTCGGCATGCCGCGGGGATCCGATCGTCGTCACCGGCACTTCCGTCGAGCCGTATACCCGGGTCACCACCGATGACTCGAAATGCGCTGCGGCCCTGCGGATCAACGACGGCGACACGGATGCCCCCCCGCAGATGAACAGCTTCAGGCCGGGCAGGCGAGTGCCGGCGCGCTGCGCGGCGGCGAGCGTCTGCTCCAGAAATGGTGTCGCCCCGGCCATGTGGGTGCACCGCCGCGTCGCCAACAGCTCGACCGCGTCGTCGCCGTTCCATCGATCCATCAGCACGGCGGTGGTGCCCAGCAGCAACGGACACTCGAACGCGTAGATGGAGCCGCCGATATGGGCGATCGGAGACGCGACCAGAAATCGGTCACCCGGCTCGACGAACCAGTGCTCACGGATCTGCCGGATCAGAGCGTGGATCGAATTATGCGTGTGCAAAACACCTTTCGGGCGGCCGGCGGTCCCAGAGGTGTAGAGGATCATCCGCACGGCGTCGGGGTCGAGGGTGGGCAGCGCTCTGGCGGCCGGGCGCTCGACCAACAGTGGCGCAAAAGGAGCCTGGCCGGCGCCGGGCTCCCCGCGGACCACCACGACGTCGGGTGGCGATTCCAGCTGGGCTGTCACCCTGGCCAACATCGCGGTGTAGTCGTGACGCGCGAAACTTGATGGGACAAACACCATGCGGCTATCGGCGTCTTCGAGGATGAAACGCAGGTCGTGGTCGCGCAGCGACGGCAGGATCGGGTTCACCACCATTCCGGCCAGTGTCGCGGCCAGATAGATGACGGCGGCCTCGTGCCAGTTCGGCAGCATGAACGACACCACGCTGCCGCCGGGCATGCGCGCCATCAGTGCGTTCGCCATCTGTGCCGCCTGCTCGTGCAGCGTTACGCAGTCGAGCCGAATATCGCCGTCCACCAACACTGTTCGCTGCGGAGTGGCTCCAGC
>DASSGQ010000281.1:0-18000 GCA_035693385.1 Mycobacterium sp. | reverse complement strand
GGGCCGCTTCGGGTCGGCCGACCTGGCTTCGGCGAGCACCGAGAATGAGCGCACCAGCCTGCGGATCCGGACCGACACGGGTTCCGACGTGGTGGCCGTGCAGATCGCGGGGCTGCTGGCGCGCCGCATCGTCTGCGACGCAGGCGTCGGAGACAAGCTGTCGGTCGGAGACACCTACGGGCTGATCCGGTTCGGGTCACGGCTGGACACTTACCTCCCACCGGGCACGGAACCGCTGGTGAAGGTGGGTCAGCGTGCGGTGGCAGGCGAGACAGTGCTGGCCGAGCTGCCATGATCGACAAGCCCCGCGGCAGGCGAGCGGTCAACCTGCAGATCCTGCCCAGCGCGATGACGGTGCTGTCCATCTGCGCGGGCCTGACCTCGATCAAATTCGCGCTGGAGCATCAGCCCAAGGCCGCGATGGCGCTGATCGCCGCCGCCGCGATCCTGGACGGCCTGGATGGCCGGGTGGCCCGCATCCTGGACGCCCAGTCGCGGATCGGCGCGGAAATCGATTCGCTGGCCGACGCGGTGAACTTCGGGGTGACGCCCGCGATCGTGCTGTACGTGACGCTGCTGTCGAACTCGCCGGCCGGTTGGGTGGTGGTGCTGCTGTACGCGGTGTGCGTGGTGTTGCGGCTGGCCAGATACAACGCGCTGCAGGACGACGGGACCCAGCCCGCCTACGCGCACGAATACTTCGTCGGGATGCCCGCGCCGGCGGGCGCGGTATCGATGATCGGTCTGATCGGGCTGAAACTGCAGTTCGGCGAGGGCTGGTGGACGTCGAGTGTGTTCCTGTGCATCTGGGTGACGGGCACGTCGGTGCTGATGGTCAGCAAGATCCCGATGAGGAAGATGCACGCCGTGTCGGTGCCGCCGAGCTGGGCTGCGCCGCTGCTGGCGGTGCTGGCGATCTGCGCGGCGGCCGCGGTGCTGGCGCCCTATGTGTTGATCTGGGTGATCATCATCGCCTACCTGTGCCACATCCCGTTCGCGATCCGCAACCGGCGCTGGCTTGCCAAGCACCCCGAGGTGTGGGACGACAAACCCGAGCAATGGCGCGCCGCACGCAAAGCGACCCGCCGGTCCCAGCCCAACCGCCGGTCGGTGGCGCGGCTCGGGCTGCGCAAGCCCAGCGGGCGCCCGCGGTGATGCCCGGGGCCGGCGACGATGCGGGTAGCTCCGGCCCGGCGGCCATCGAATCCGGCGCGGCCCGTCAGCTCGCCCTCACCGCGCGGCTGAACACCTCCGCCGTTGACTCCCGCCGCGGCGTCATCCGACTTCACCCGAATGCCGTTGCCGCCCTCGGCATCCGCGAGTGGGACGCGGTGTCGCTGACCGGGTCGCGGACCACGGCGGCGGTGGCGGGACTGGCCGGCCCGGACATCCCCGTCGGCACCGTGCTGCTGGACGACGTGACGCTGTCCAACGCCGGGCTGCGGGAGGGCACCGCGGTGCTCGTCGGCACGGTCGCCGTCTACGGCGCACGATCGGTGACGCTCAGTGGCTCCTCGATGGCCACCCAGTCGCTGACTCCGGTGACGCTGCGACAGGCCTTGCTCGGCAAGGTGATGACCGTCGGCGACGCCGTGTCTCTGCTGCCGCGTGACCTGGGCCCCGGCACATCGACGTCGACCGCGACCCGCGCACTGGCGGCCGCCGTCGGGATCAGCTGGACCTCGGAGCTGCTGACCGTCACGGGCGTCGATCCCGAGGGACCCGTCAGCGTGCAGCCGAACTCGTTGGTCACCTGGGGCAGCGGCGTCGTGGCGTCCTTGCGAGAACCGGTCGCCGCGACGACCCCGGAGATCCCCCTCGAGGAGCTGAAGGGCGCGCAGCCCCAGGCCGCCAAGCTCAGCGATTGGCTCAAGCTGTCGCTCGACGAACCGCACCTGCTCAAGACGTTGGGCGCGAGCACGAACCTCGGCGTGCTGGTGTCGGGTCCGGCCGGGGTCGGCAAGGTGACGCTGGTGCGTGCGGTGTGCAAAGGCCGCAGGTTGATCGAACTGGACGGCCCGCAGGTGGGCGCACTGGTCGCCGACGACCGGCTGAAAACGGTGGCTGCGGCGGTCAAGCGGGTTCGCGACAAGGGCGGCGTGCTGCTGATCACCGACGTCGATGCCCTGCTCCCCGCCACCGCGGAGCCGGTGGCCGCCCTGATCCTGAGCGAGCTGCGCACCGCGGTGGCCACCGAGGGTGTCGCATTGATCGCCACGTCCGCGCGGCCCGACCAGCTGGACGCCCGGCTGCGTGCCCCCGACCTGTGCGATCGTGAGCTGGGCCTGCCACTGCCCGACGCCGCCACCCGCAAGGCGCTGTTGGCGGCGCTGCTCAAACGGGCGCCCACCGGCGACCTCGACCTCGATGAGATCGCCTCCCGCACACCGGGTTTCGTCGTCGCCGACCTGGCCGCACTGGTGCGCGAAGCCGCGCTGCGGGCGGCGTCTCGGGCCAGCACCGACGGGCAACCACCCAAGCTGAACCAGGCCGATCTCGTCGGTGCGCTGACCGTCATCCGGCCGCTGTCCCGGTCGGCCAGCGAAGAGCTGACCATCGGGAACGTCACCCTGGACGACGTCGGCGACATGGCCGATGCCAAGCAGGCCCTCACCGAAGCAGTGCTGTGGCCGCTGCAGCATCCCGACACCTTCGCCCGGCTGGGTGTCGACCCGCCGCGCGGGGTGCTGCTCTACGGGCCGCCCGGGTGCGGCAAGACCTTCCTGGTCCGCGCGCTGGCCAGCACCGGCCAGCTGAGCGTGCATACCGTCAAAGGCTCCGAGCTGATGGACAAGTGGGTGGGTAGCTCGGAGAAGGCGGTGCGCGAGCTGTTCAGACGCGCCCGGGACTCAGCGCCGTCGCTGGTGTTCCTCGACGAGGTGGACGCGCTGGCGCCCCGGCGTGGCCAGAGCTTCGACTCCGGCGTGACCGATCGCGTGGTCGCCGCGCTGCTGACCGAGCTCGACGGGATCGACCCGCTGCGCGACGTGGTGGTGCTGGGCGCCACCAACCGACCCGATCTGATCGACCCCGCGCTGCTGCGCCCGGGACGGCTGGAACGGCTGGTGTTCGTCGAACCGCCCGACGCCGCGGCCCGTCTCGAAATCCTGCGCACCGCAGGCAAGTCGATTCCGCTGAGCGCCGATGTCGACCTGGAAAACGTGGCCGCCGGGCTCAACGGTTACAGCGCCGCCGACTGCGTGGCCCTGCTGCGGGAGGCCGCGCTCACCGCGATGCGGCGATCGATCGATGCCGCCAACGTCACGGCCGCCGACCTCGCCGCGGCACGCAAGGCCGTGCGGCCCTCGCTGGATCCCGTTCAAGTGGAGTCGTTACGCGCGTTCGCCAAGTCCGCCTAAGGGGCCCTGCAGCAGCGCGCGCACCGACGCCGCGACATCGGCTTCCAGCCAGGACGGCATCGGCTCGTCGTGGGCGTGGCGGCGCACCACGGCGTAAGGCAGGTCGGCCACCGCCCTGGTCACCGCATCGACCGCGCGCGGCCCGCTGCTGCCGTAGAGGCGCGCGGCCAACTCGCGGACCCGCTGAATCAGCGGTGCGTTCATGGTGGCCAGGGTGTCCCGGAAATCCGCGTCGGGTTGGCCGTCGCACAGATCGGCCGGTCGGATCGTCAGCAGCATCCGCGCGTCGTCGGGTAGGTCGCGCGCGAAGCTGATCGTTGCGACCGCCATCGCTGTCGCGATGTCCAAGGCGGCATCCGCCGGCGTATCGGCGGCTGTATTGGTTCCAGAGGCCAGCGCTCGCGACTGGAAACGCTCGAGGGCACGCAGCCACGCCGCGGTCACCACGCCGTCGCGATTGCCGAACCGGTGATACAGCGTGCCCGCCGGGGCGCCACTGGCCTTGGCGATCGCCGCGACGCTCGCCGCCCGCGGTCCATCCCTGAGCACCAGCGCACGCGTCGCGTCCAGGATCACATCGGTTTCGTGCTTCCGGGGAGGGGCCACGATCTAGTACAGTCCTTCTATATGGAACGATTGCCCTATATCGATGAGCATGCCATAACGGTGGAGGCGAATCGCGACGACACGTGGTCGGCGCTGCTGCGCGTGATGTGCCGCGACCCGCGCGACGCGTCGAGCGTGCCGGCCGGTTTCGTCCTGGACGAAGCTCGGGCACCCGAGCGGTTCGCACTGAAAGGCCGCCACCCGTTCGCGGTCTATCGGTGGGTGTTCGAGCTGGAACCCGAGCCCGGCGACAAGGCTCCGCACCGCACCCGGCTGCGCGCGCTGACGTGGGCGGCCTTCCCGGGCGTCCACGGCAAGATCTATCGCGCGCTCGTCATCGGCTCCGGCGGCCACCGAATCGCCGTGCGTTGGACGCTGAAACGCATCGCGGCATCGGCAGATTCGCGCGGAGCGGCTGTCTCTTGACCCCCGGTCAGAACTGGGGAGCAACGCCGGCGGAACGAACGGCATCCCTGTGCTGCGACGCGGTCTTTCCGCGCGCCGTCCGGGCCGACCGCGCGATCAGCATCGCCGCGCCGCCGCCGATCGTGTTCTCCTGGTTGTGCCAGCTACGCGTGGCGCCCTACAGCTACGACATCCTCGACAACTTCGGCCGCCGAAGTCCGCGCGAGCGTTCGCCCGAACTGGTCCACCTCGAAATCGGGCAGCGATTCATGACAGTCTTTACGCTGCAGTCGTTTGCGGCCGGCGAGCAGATCACGTTGCGGTCCAAGGGCGTTGCCGTCACGTACGCGGTCCGGCCCGAGCACGCGGGCTCGCGGCTTCATGCGCGCGTGCTGATCGCGGGTCCGTCGTTGATCGCTCGGGCGCTGGGGCTGGGCGATCTCGTAATGATGCGTAGGCAACTACGCACGCTGAAGTCACTGGCCGAGCGCGAAGCCGCGGCGGCGTGCCGGTAGCCGAAAATCAGGTACCGGCGTACTCGTGTGGTTGGCGGCGATCCGCGAGACAATCCGCATTGGGGGCTCGAGGGGCTGAAGAGAGAGGAAGTCAAATGGCTGAAGCTGCTCTGTGCATGGTTTGGGGAGCGCCCGTACCCGGGCGGGAGAAGCAAGCCCTCAATGCCTACAACGACGCGATGCAGTACTGGGCGGGTCTTCAACAAGAAGGAAAAATCGAGCGCTTCGACGTGACCGTTGTCGCGCCGTCCGGTGGAGAAGTGGCGGGGTTCCTTGTCACGCGCGGCACCGCGGAGCAGATCGATTCGCTACGGCGTAGCAAGGAGTATCAGCGACAAGTCACCCGGGTACAGCTCGTCGTGTCCCACCTCGGCGTCTCGGACGCTTACGTCGACGAGGGAATCGCCCAGATTATGGCCCAGTACCAGGAAGTGATCGCACAGGAGGCCTGAGCTACCAGGCCCCGGCCCCTCGAGGTCGCAAGACGCCGTTGCAGACTCGGTAGCGGCGATGGTTAGACGCGTCTGGTCAGGCGGTCACCGGGGCCGGCGCCGGCTTACAGGCCGCCTTCCTCCAACTCGGGATGCAGCCCGTACAGACAGTCCAGGCTGCAGAACCGGTCGCCTTGGGTGGCATGCGGCCAGCGCTGGCCCTCCGGCGGAACGCGGCCGCAGTTGCTACACCGGCTCATCGGCCCGATCAATACGACACTCATCGCTGCTCCGGTCATTCGTGGGATCGGCCGCAGTCTCTGCGACTGCGCCTCGGCTCTGTTCGCCCGAACAATGCCGGTCCTATTCATGCCTTGCGGGAACTCTGGCTTCGGCGGCAGAGGCAAGATGGCAGGACTTTAACCTGGGCGCCGCCGCGCCGCATGTCATGACGTTGCGACGCCCGGTAGGCCCTATTCGGACAGCTGGAACTCCACCATCTCCGCGACCGCGTCCACGGCCTCGCGCAGCGCGGCCAATCGATCGGGGGCCGAGGGCGCCGACAGGACCGCATACCGGTCGGCCGTTCCGATCGGGATGCGCGACGCAAGCGCGAACAGCCGTTGCCCCGCATCGTTCGTGTCGCCTTCGCCGTGACCCAGTAATACGTCGCGGTCCGGCAGCGAAGCGCCACGAGCTTGCGCGACCCGCTCGAACAGGGCCACCACCCGGTCTTCGAGATCGACGAGTTGGGCGTCGGTCACCGGGTCCCCGGGCTCGTCGGGCCACAGCGTCACGGTCGCGCGCGGGTAGGGATCATCGGACAGCCATTCGGACACCCGAATCCGGTCCCCCGTGCGGCAGTGCAGTGCGTATCGGCCCGCGCCGAGATCGGCGTATTCGGTGATCCTGCACAACATCCCGACATCACAACGGGCGTCCCCGCCACCGACCTCGCGGCCGTGCGAGATCAGCACGACGCCGAACGGTTCGTCACCGGCGATGCAGCGCCGCACCAGCGCGCTGTAGCGAGGCTCGAAAATGCGGAGGGGGAGATCCTGATTGGGCAGCAACGCCGACTCGAGCGGGAACATCGCCAGCTCAATCGGCTCGAGATCCGCCATGACCTAAACCTAGATGTCGAGCTCGCCAACCAGCGCATCGACGACGGCACGCAGGTCGCCGTCATGTTCCTCGGCGACCCGTCGCTGGCGCTGGTATGAGGCACCGTCGGCCCAGATGTCGGCCACCGCGCGCAGCTCGTCGGCGCAATGCAACGACTTCGCGATCGGCTCCAGCCGGGTCAGCACATCGGCCAGGTCCTCGGTGACCAGCCGCTCGTTGCTGTCGGCGTCCAAGATGATCACCGCGTCCAGGCCATAGCGGGCGGCGCGCCATTTGTTCTCCTGCACATGCCACGGCGGCATGGTGGGCAGCGTCTCACCGGCGTCCAGCCGGCGATCCAGGTCGACGACCAGGCAGTGCGTCAGCGCAACCAGCGCGCCAAGCTCACGCAAGTTGGACACCCCGTCGCAGACCCGCACCTCGAGGGTGCCAAGATGCGGCGAAGGCCTTATATCCCAACGGATTTCGTCCATGTGGTCGATGATTCCGGTCTTCTTCTGGTCGTAGACGAAGCCTTCGAATTCCGCCCAGGTCTGAAAGTGGAAGGGCAGGCCCGCGGTGGGCAGCTGCTGAAACATCATGGCGCGGTTGCTGGCATACCCGGTGTCTTCGCCGCCCCACCACGGTGACGACGCAGACAACGCCAACAGATGCGGGTAGTAGTTCAGCAGCGAAGTCATGATCGGCATCACCTTGTTCGCCGAGGAGATCC
This sequence comes from Mycobacterium sp., assembly GCA_035693385.1. Lineage (GTDB taxonomy): Bacteria > Actinomycetota > Actinomycetes > Mycobacteriales > Mycobacteriaceae > Mycobacterium. Next base: position 10,847 of record DASSGQ010000281.1, on the reverse strand, counting down.
CGACGTGCACGTGCACCCCCCAGATCAGCATCTGACGGCCCCACCACTGGGTGCGTTTGATCAGCTCGGCGTAGCGCGGGGCGTCGGTGAGTTTCTGGGCGGACCACCGGGCGAACGGGTGGGTGCCCGCGCAGAACAGCTCCATGCCGCGGTCCCGCACCACCTGACGCGCCGGACGCAACGTCTGGCGCAGGTCTTCCATCGCCTCTGCGGTGCACTCACAGATGCCGCTGACCACTTCGACGGTGTTGCGCAGCAATTCCTTGTGCACGCGCGGGTTTTCGCCGATTTCGGCGATGACCGCGGTGGCTTCGTTGCTCAGGTCGCGGGTCTGCGCGTCGACGAGCGCGAACTCCCACTCCACACCGATGGTTCCCTCCGGGGACGGGGCGAAATCGATGCGGGTTTTGGCCCCGCTAGCCGGCACCGACGACACCGCATGCCACCCGCTTGCTGGCGTCACCAGTGCCCATCGCCATCCCGTCGGGACCCGGCATGCCGCCGGGGGCGTTGTCGGCACCGGCGTGAATGATGATCGCGGTTTTCTCACCGCTGAGCAGATCGTCCATGGCGAAGGCGTCGGTGGTGGTCACCATCATCCCGGAACCGTCCTTGCGAACTTCCAGTGGCGTCAGGTCACCACTGGCGGGCTCGGCCGCATGCCCGGGCGCCTGGAAATGTTCGCCGGCAGAGAGGAAGTCGCCGGGCGCGCCGCCGGTTGGGGCCACCGAGTTGGGCTCGCACTTGCCCACCTTGTGGATGTGTACCGCGTGGACGCCGGGCGTGAGCTGGCCGACCCCGGTCGTCGCGATCGTGACGGTGGCGTAGCCGTTGCCGAAATCGAACTTGGCGGTTGCGATCTGGGTGCCGTCAGGCGCCCTCAGGTGGGTGATCACGGCCTGCGCCACCGGCTGCTGTCCACCCTCGGTACCCGAGGGGCCCGACGGCGCGCTTGATCCCGTCCAGATCGCCGGGGTGGTTCCCGGGGTCGTCGATGCGTGTTGTGGCGACGAACACGCGCTTGCCAGCACCACGCAGGAGCCCAGCAACAGCGGGGAGAGTTTGAGCATAGCGAGAGCCTAGCCCGACGACGTCCGGCGCGAGCGTAACGCTACTGCGAATTCGTGCCGGCTTTTTCGCGCTGACGTTACAGTCGCGGCCCGGCACTCAACCCGCCACCAGAACGATCACGCCGGGCGGCTGGTTGCTGAGTGCGGGAATTCGGGGTTCGACGGGCGCCCCGAGCTTTTGGCCCACAGCGTCCGCCGTGGCGTGCTCGCCGTCGGCATCGGTGTAGTACACCGTGGTGGCCGTGATGTCGGGCAACGAGAGGTTGCCGACATCGGTCACCTTGAAACCGGCGGCTGCGAGGTCGTCCCTGGTGTGTGCGGCCACGCCCTCTTTCGAGGAGATGTTGTAAATGCGCACCTCGGCGTCGTTCGCCGGCGGCTTAGCGCTCGTCGAAGTGGACACCGGAGCGGTGGTGCTGGTGACGCTGGAGACCGGCGACGCCGAGTCGTCATCGGAGTTCGACGACGAGCTCAGCGCCTGCCACCCGAGCAACAGGAAAATGACGCCCAAGAACAACAGCACCATCACCATGGCCCGCAGGGGAAGCCCGGTCGAGTCGGGAACGCGCTCTTTCATCGAGCCCACTGTAGCCAGAAAAACGCCAGAGCCCGCAAAGGCACGGGCTTGTCAGGTCACCTCAAAGCCGAGGCGCCGGGCCGCCCGCGCCTTCTGCCGGCTGGCACGCAGCCGACGCAGCCGCTTCACCAGCATCGGGTCCGCGGCGAGCGCTTCGGGTCGATCGACCAAAGCGTTGAGTACCTGGTAGTAACGCGTCGCCGACATCGAGAACAGCTCTTTGATCGCATCTTCCTTGATGCCGGCGAATTTCCACCACTGACGTTCGAACGCCAGGATGTCGTGTTCACGGCGGGTGAGTCCATCGGCGATCTCAGAGTCGTCCCCCGATCGATTTGCCCGCGCCATGGCGCTGTCCATATCGCTTCCCCTGGACCCTTCCGGCGGTGCTCAATGTGTTGGAATGACTTGACTTACATCGGGGCATGTTTCGGCGAATATTGAAACATGCCGCGAACCCTCAAGCCGTAATGCAGACCCGCGAGTCGGCCGATTCGCTGCGATTGCCCCCAGCGGGCTAACCCGATGGCCCCCCTCCACAGCACGCCGCTCCGCGCCGCGCATCGTCACCCGGCTTAACCCGATGGCCCGCCTCTCCCCCGCAAGCGGGAGGTGCCCCCACAGCACGCCGCTCCGCGCCGTGCCTCGTCACCCGGCTTAACCCGATGGCCCGCCTCCTCAGCACGCCGCTCCGCGCCGTGCCTCGTCACCCGGCTTAAGCTAGCCGACCATGGCAGTCGTACCCATACGCATCGTCGGAGATCCGGTATTGCACACCCCGACCACGCCGGTGGCCGTCGCCGCAGACGGTTCGCTCCCGGCGGATCTGGCCGCGTTGATCTCAACGATGTACGACACCATGGACGCCGCACACGGGGTCGGCCTGGCCGCCAACCAGATCGGGGTCGGTTTGCGGTTGTTCGTCTACGACTGCTCCGAGGACCGCGGACTGACTGATCGCCGTCGCGGCGTGGTGATCAACCCGGTGTTGGAAACCTCCGAAATACCCGAGACCATGCCCGATCCCGGCAACGACGACGAGGGGTGCTTGTCGGTTCCCGGCGAGTCCTTCCCCACCGGCCGGGCGAAGTGGGCGCGAGTGACCGGGCTCGACGCCGACGGTCGTCGGGTCGCGATCGAGGGCACCGGCCTGTTCGCCCGAATGCTGCAGCACGAAACCGGGCACCTGGATGGATTTCTTTACCTGGACCGCCTGATCGGCCGGCACGCCCGTGCCGCGAAGCGCGCCGTCAAGTCACACGGCTGGGGAGTTCCCGGACTGTCCTGGACGCCGGGCGAGGGACCCGACCCGTTCGGCCACTGATGGTCTCGTGGCCGGACCTCGGAACGCGGGTGACGGTCCGCTACCGGCGCCCCGCCGGATCGGATCCGCCGCTGACCGACGCGGTCGGACACCTGCTGGCGGTCGACCCGGTGGTACGGGTGCGGACGAAAACGGGCGAGGTCGCCGAGTGTGCGCCCACCGACGTCGTCGCGCTACGGGTACTGACCGACACACCCATCCGCACCTCCCAAATCCGGGCGCTCGAACACGCGGCCGCCATGGCCTGGCCCGGCGCCGAACACACCTGGCTGGACGGCTGGCTGCTGCGGGCCGGACACGGAGCCGACTTCGCCGCGAATTCAGCTCTGCCACTGGATATTTCGGCTCACTCAGGCGCGATCCCTGAAATCGTAGCCTGGTACGACCGTCGCGGCCTGACACCACGACTGGCCATTCCCGATCGCCTGTTGCTACTGCCTTCCGGCGTGCCGGACGAACACACGGAACGCGTCCTGGTGCGCGACGTCTCCGCTGCGTCCATCGGAGAGCCCGACCCGTCTATCGCCCTGTCGGCACGGCCCGGTGACACCTGGCTGCGCCTACACCGAGAGGTACCTGTTGCCGTGCTGACCGCCGTCATCGACGGCGAGCTGATCTTCGGCACCCATTCGGACCAAGCGGTCGCGCGGGCGGCGCTGACCGTCGCGCCGGACGGAATCCGTTGGGTAGGCCTGTCGCAACTGCATGCGGTCGATGACCAGTCGACGCCAGGTGCGGTGGCCGCGCTGTGTGAGGCGTTGCTGGCCTGGGGTACGCGCCGCGGCGCGACGCGAGCCTATCTCCGGTCCGGCGGCCAGCACGGGTCGCCGACCACTCTCGCCGACTCCCTGGCGTTCCGGCTGCACCACCAATGCCGCTACGTCCGGGCCCGGCCAATGGATAGCGTCTAGCCATGCCCGACGCAACTATTGATGGCGGCGACCCGCTGCTGCGGCTGGCCACGTGGAACGTGAATTCGATTCGCACCCGGTTGAACCGCGTGCTCGACTGGCTGGCCCGCGCCGAGGTCGACGTGCTGGCCATGCAGGAGACCAAATGTTCCGACAGCCAGTTCCCCACCCTGCCGTTCTTCGAACTCGGCTACGAGGTCGCACACGTCGGTGTCAATCAGTGGAACGGCGTGGCCATCGCCTCCCGTGTCGGTCTCGACGATGTGCAGATCGGCTTCGAAGGCCAGCCCAGCTGGAGTAGCAAGCCGGAGGTGGCCGCCACGGCGGAGGCCCGTGCACTGGGCGCCACCTGCGGCGGCATCCGGGTGTGGAGCCTCTACGTGCCGAACGGCCGCGCGCTGGACGATCCGCACTACACCTACAAACTGAATTGGCTTGCCGCACTGCGTGATACAGCGTCCGGCTGGCTAAGAGACGATCCCGCGGCACCGATCGCCCTGGTCGGCGACTGGAATATCGCCCCAACGGACGACGACGTGTGGAGCACCGAGTTCTATGCCGGCGCCACCCACGTTTCAGAGCCGGAGCGCCTCGCGTTCAACGCTATCGTCGATGCGCAATTCACTGATGCGGTAAGGCCTTTCACGCCTGGCCCCGGCGTTTACACCTACTGGGATTACACCCAGCTGCGGTTTCCGAAGAGGCAGGGCATGCGCATCGATTTCATACTCGCCTCGCCGGCGTTGGCCGGCCGTGTGACCGACGCGCAGATCGTCCGCGAGGAACGCAAGGGGAAGGCACCCAGTGACCACGCGCCGGTACTGATCGATGTGAGCCCCGTTTGAGTCGCATGGATGATTCGTGTGCAGGGTCGGCGCCGCACAGAATCCAGAAGTTGCTCGTTGTACGCGCGTTTGTAACGTGGCAGGCTTTCGCTAGATGGATGGTCAGAACATTTTCGTTGTTGCTGTTAACTTTGCGTTCAACGGGTATCCAAGTTCCCAACGCAGTTCCCAGCGAGAGCAATTAGGTACCAGGGAGTCATCATGAGTTTCGTCGGCGGGGCAGTCCGCAACGTGGGCAAAAGCGTGGGTCGTGCGGCGGACGCGACCACAGCGGCCGCGGGCGCTGTGGGTGGCGCCGCCGTCAATGGCCTTGTCGGCGGCGTCACGGGAGCCGCCGAGGGAATCAAGCGCGGAATCGGCAGCGGCAGCCACTCGACACCGGCGGCCGCGCTGGCGATAGGTGCCCTCGGCGTCGCCGGCCTGGTCGAATGGCCGTTGCTGGTGGCCGTCGGAGGCGGCGCGTTGTTGCTGCACAAGATGCAGCGCAAGCCCCAGCCGCCCGCGCCGGCCAAGGCGAACCTCAAGCCAGTGCCCTCCGAGCCGGCGAAGAAGGCGGTTGCGGAAAAAGCCACCAGTAAGCCCGCCGTCAAGAAGGCACCCGGACGTCGGGCGGGCGCCACCGGGTTGCGTAACACCAACTAGACGGAACCGTTGGGCCAAAACCCCGCGCGGAACGCTGAGCAGTCAGCCAGTTGCTCGGCGGCGCACCGCTGGGTGCGCCTCGTTGAGTTCTGCACCGCGTGTTTGCCGAATCTCCACCACCCCGACACGCCAGAGCAGCGCATAGAGTTCAACTAACGGCACCCTCAGCACCGACGCAATCGACGAAACAAGGGGATCAGCCACAGAGCCGGTCGTCGACATGAATCTGACGTTGACCGCACGACCCGGCGAGGCGGCAAACCCTTCGTTACTGAAAGGCAAATGATGGCGGAAAACAAGTCGCGCCGAGCGACACCCCAGCGCGAGGCGGTGGAGAAGATCCGCGAAGCCGAAACCTTCGTGGTGAACGTGCCGTTGGTGGGGCAGATGGAGATTCCGCGCCCAGAACAACTGGCCTACTACGGGGGTCTGGCCGCCCTGGCGGCACTTGAACTCATCGACTGGCCCGTCGCGTTGGTCATCGCCGCGGGACACGTCTTGGCGAGCAACCACCACAACCGTCTCCTGGAGGAACTCGGCGAGGCGATGGAAGAGGTCTGACCGCCCCGATCAGGACTCGGCCGGGATCCGTTCGTGCACGGTCAACAACACGTGGTCGAACTGGCTTTGGACGGCGGCCGTCGGGGGCATCAGGGTGGAGATTTCGGCGAGCAGCTGCTTGGCGAGCGCTCGCAGTTTCACATTGGTCTGCTGCGACCGCCACTGCAGGACGCGGAAGGCCTGGTCGGCGCTCACCCGGTAGACGTACATCAGCACGCCCTTGGCCTGCTCGATCGCCGCACGGTTCTCGAATAAGTCCGGCAGGGCCTCATCGAGCACTTCCTGTCGAGTCTCGTACCGGGCCTCGTCGAAGGTCTCGGTCAGGTCGATGTAATAACCCGCGGTGCCCAGCACCGCGCCGGCCTCATCCAGCATGCGGTCGGCTACCACGATGGCGTCGTGCACTCTGCCGGCGGTGTCGATAAACCGGTGCCGACTCGAAAACGACTCCTCTGACTGCAACGCGTAGTCGAGCAGGTCCTTGACGTGCGCACGGTCGTCGGGATGCTTGTGCGACAGCAACAGTTTGGTCGTCGGGGCGACGGTCCCCGGTTCGTAGCCGTGCATGGCGGCGACCTCATCGGACCATTCCCAGCGTTCACCGACGAACCAGAAGCGGAAGGTGCCGACGTTCAAATACTCGCCGGCCGCCTCGGTCGCGCCGGGCGGCAACTTGCTGTTCCCCGTTGGTGTCACCGAGCCCTTTCGCGTGGGCTGTTGCACGTTTATATCCTCCCATTCGGGCGGAAACCCCGGCTACCGCTCTATCAGAAAGGACGTCCTCATCGTGGCAATTCGCACTGATTTTTCGCCGTGCCGACTGCCCGCGTATCGCGATGTCTCGGGTGGGGGTAACGTCGCGTTCGGGCGATCTCGCCAGACAAGAAAACAGCCGCGGGAGCGCACGCCGAGTGCGCTGAGAGGACGGCTTGGGGCCGTCGACCGTACGAACCTGACCGGATAATGCCGGCGTAGGGAGATGAAATGACTGTAACTATCGAGCCGTCGGTGACCACCGGACCCATCGCGGGCAGCAGCAAGGCCTACCGCGAATTGGACGGCGGCTTGTGCGTCCCGTTCCGGCGGGTGCACCTGTCTACCGGCGACCACTTCGACCTCTACGACACCTCGGGGCCGTACACGGATACCGAAGCGGTGATCGATCTGGCGGCCGGGTTACCGGCGCGGCCCGGCGTGGTCCGCGATCGCGGCAGTCAGCTGCAACGCGCCCGCGCCGGCGAGATCACCGCGGAGATGGCATACATCGCCGCGCGCGAGGACATGCCCGCCGACCTGGTGCGCGACGAGGTCGCCCGCGGCCGCGCGGTGATCCCGGCCAACCACAACCACCCCGAGAGCGAGCCGATGATCATCGGCAAGGCGTTCGCGGTCAAGGTCAACGCGAACATCGGCAACTCGGCGGTGACGTCGTCGATCGCCGAAGAGGTCGACAAGATGGTGTGGGCCACCCGCTGGGGTGCGGACACCATCATGGACCTGTCCACCGGCAAGAACATCCACGAAACCCGCGAGTGGATCCTGCGCAACTCCCCCGTCCCGGTCGGCACCGTGCCGATCTACCAGGCGTTGGAGAAGGTCAAGGGCGACCCGACCGAGCTGACCTGGGAGATCTACCGGGAGACGGTGCTCGAGCAGTGCGAGCAGGGCGTGGACTACATGACCGTGCATGCCGGCGTGCTGCTGCGGTACGTGCCGCTGACCGCCAAGCGGGTCACCGGCATCGTGTCCCGCGGCGGGTCGATCATGGCGGCCTGGTGCCTGGCCCATCACCGGGAGTCGTTCCTCTACACCAACTTCGAGGAGCTCTGCGACATCTTCGCGCGCTACGACGTCACCTTCTCGCTCGGTGACGGACTGCGGCCAGGCTCGATCGCCGACGCCAACGACGCCGCGCAGTTCGCCGAGCTGCGCACCCTGGGTGAGCTGACCAAGATCGCCAAAGCCCATGGCGCACAGGTGATGATCGAGGGTCCCGGGCACGTCCCGATGCACAAGATCGTGGAGAACGTGCGGCTGGAAGAGGAGCTCTGCGAGGAGGCCCCGTTCTACACGCTGGGTCCGCTGGCCACCGACATCGCGCCGGCCTACGACCACATCACCTCTGCGATCGGCGCGGCCATCATCGCGCAGGCCGGCACCGCGATGCTGTGCTACGTGACGCCCAAGGAGCACCTGGGGCTGCCGGACCGCAAGGACGTCAAGGACGGTGTGATCGCCTACAAGATCGCCGCCCACGCGGCGGACCTGGCCAAGGGGCATCCGCGTGCACAGGAGCGTGACGACGCGCTGAGCACCGCGCGCTTCGAGTTCCGGTGGAACGACCAGTTCGCGTTGTCGTTGGACCCCGACACCGCACGAGAATTCCACGACGAGACCTTGCCCGCGGAGCCGGCCAAGACCGCGCACTTCTGCTCGATGTGCGGACCGAAGTTCTGCTCGATGCGCATCACCCAGGATGTCCGCGACTACGCGGCCGCCCACGGGCTCGACACCGAGGAAGCCATCGAAGCGGCCATGCAGGACGGCATGGAGGAAAAGTCGCGCGAGTTCGCCGAGCACGGCAACCGGGTGTATCTGCCGATCACGCAGTGAGTTACCTGCCTCTCGTTCTGCCCGTACCGCCGCCGGGCACCACGCCGCTGCGCGTGCTGACCATCGCCGGATCGGACTCGGGGGGCGGCGCCGGCATCCAGGCCGATATGCGCAGCATGGCGCTGCTCGGTGTGCACGCGTGCGTCGCGGTCACCGCGGTCACGGTGCAGGACACGTTGGGGGTCAAGAGCTTTCACGAGGTGCCCGACGATGTCGTCGCCGGTCAGATCGAAGCCGTGGTCACCGACATCGGCATCCAGTCCGCCAAGACGGGCATGCTGGCGTCCTCGGCCATCATCGCCGCGGTGGCCGCCACTTGGCGCCGGCTCGGGCTGACGGTTCCACTCGTCGTCGATCCGGTGTGCGCATCCATGCACGGGGACCCGCTGCTGGCACCCGAGGCCCTGGATTCCCTTCGCAATCAACTACTTCCGCTGGCCACGCTGGTGACACCCAACCTCGACGAGGTTCGGCTACTGGTAGACATCGATGTGGTCGACGCGACGTCGCAGCGGGCGGCGGCCAAGGCCTTGCACGCACTGGGCCCGCAGTGGGCTTTGGTCAAGGGCGGGCACCTGCGGTCGTCGGATCGCAGCTGCGACTTGCTTTATGGAAGTGCGTTTGGCGAAGCCGACTTCCACGAGTTCGACTCGCCGCGTTTGGCCACCGGCAACGACCACGGCGGCGGTGACACGCTCGCGGCCGCGGTGGCGTGCGCGTTGGCGCACGGGTTCAGCGTGCCGGACGCCGTCGGGTTCGGAAAGCGCTGGGTCACCGAATGCCTGCGCGCCGCCTATCCGTTGGGCCACGGCCACGGGCCGGTCTCCCCCTTGTTTCGGCTCTCATGATTGCCCGCCTCTCCCCCGCAAGCGGGTGGTGCCCCCACCTCGGTCCGTTCCGGACCGCATCGTCAGCGGGCGCGTGAACCTCGACCACATCGCGGGTGTCGCGCATGAACCCGCAAGCACGCCGGCGCGCGGTGTCGTGGTGCTTACCCATGGCGCCGGAGGTAGCCGGGAATCGCCGCTGCTGCAACAGGTTTGCGACGAGTGGGCTAGGCGCGGCTGGCTGGCGGTGCGGTATAACCTGCCCTACCGCCGGCGCCGGCCCACCGGTCCACCGTCGGGCTCGGCCGCCGCAGACCGCGCCGGAATCGTCGAGGCGATCGCGGTATGCCGAGGCCTTGCCGACGGCCCGATGATCGTCGGCGGACATTCCTACGGCGGTCGGCAGACGTCGATGGTGGTGTCCGACAAGCAAGCACAGGTAGACGTGCTCACCCTGTTCTCGTATCCGCTGCACCCACCCGGCAAGCCGGAGCGCGCGCGCACCGAGCACCTGCCCGACATCACCGTTCCTACCGTGTTCACCTACGGAACGGCCGACCCCTTCGGCACGCCCACGGAGATACGTGACGCCGCGCGGATAGTCGCCGCACCGATCGAGCTCGTCGAGATCACCGGCGCGCGACACGATCTGCGCTCGAAGACCCTCGACGTGCCCGCGCTCGCGGTCGATGCCGCACTGCGGCTGCTCGGGGCGCCGGGGAGCCAAACAGGAGGACAGGGATCTGGATTAAAATGATCCCCACTTGGCGGGCCGGAGGGACAGCAGATGTTGGACAAACTTCGCCAAGTGCTCGACTTCCAGCTCACCATCGGTCAGCTCATTGCCATCGGATTGATCATCGGCACTCCGTATCTGCTGGTGGGCACGGTCTGGTCGACCACCCACACCGAGCATCTCCACCAGATGCACGGTATCGACCTGGCGGTGTCCTTTCTCGGGTCCATCGTGTCGTGGCCGGTCCTGCTGTTCTCCAACGTCTGCATGACGTGAGGCCGGCCCACCGGACACGGCCGTGAGAAAGCGCCAGATCTACCTCGGCGTGGCGGGCCTGGCGCTGGCGGCCATCGGATTGGCGGCGCTGTGGCTGCCGATTTCCCTCGGCCAACACGACATGTACGGCTTTCCGATCAAATGCGGCAACGGCTTCAAATCCGACTTCAGCCAGGTCGCGGAAAGCAGTGACTTGACCGCAAAGTGCGGCAGCGCGCTGCTCACGCGCCGCATCTGGGCGATCCCCCTACTTGCCATCGGGTGGCTGATGGAGATGGCCTTTCTCATCTACTGGGTGGGCGCGGCCCCGACGCGGAAGACTTCTTAAGTTGAAACTGGACAGTCTCAACTGTCTATTCTAGACTGGTGATGTGGACGGCACCGGTGACTCGGCCGCGGCGGCGGCCCGCGATCTGCGGGTGGTATTCAGTCGGCTGCGACGCCGGCTGAGGGATCTCGCAATTG
>DASSGQ010000280.1:0-3011 GCA_035693385.1 Mycobacterium sp. | reverse complement strand
GCCCACTTCGGCACCGAGCCGGATTCCGCGAGCGTGACGTTCTTGGGCGCCGAGCGCATCGAGGTGCTGCGATTTCGCGCGCGGGCGAACGGACCGCAGTGGATAGTGCACTACGTGTCCCTGGGGTGCTCGCGTCACCCGATGACCGATCCGACCAAGATGGTCGCCGACCCCCGGCGTGGCCCGCGCGCCGAAATTGTTCTGCGCCTGCGAGATCCCGGACCGGTCACCGGCCTTGCCCGCAGCCTGGCGGTGCTGGCGGCAACGCCGGCTGTCGATGGCGTGGTGCTGGAAGCCGACGCGCTGATCGACCTCGGCTCGCCGATCTGGACATCTCCGACGAGACGGGTGCCGTTCACGGCGGTGTTGCTGGGCGACTGCGATATCCCGGATCTGACGCTGGAGTCGCCGCTCGAACCGGTGACGTTCCTCTCGGCGACTCCACTCACCGCGATCGAAGCGGCTTGGGTGCGCCTCAAGGGCGCCGAGGCGATGCGACAGGCCTGGCGCAACGACGGCGTCGACGTGCTCGATCCGAAACGCCGCGCCGCACAACCTGATTGAGGTTCCGACTGCAACGCAGCCTCATCGAGTGTGCGCAGGCGGCGTTGACTGTGTGCGGAGGGCGGGCGAATCGCGAAATCACCACCCTGGATGCACACCGGACGCCCAGGGCACACACTGCCCGCGTGCGGCCTGCATCGTCGCCGGGCTAGGCAGATTGCCCGGCTCCTTCTCAGGCCGCGTGCGGCCTGCATCGTCGCCGGGCTAGAGCCAATTGTTGCGGCGGAACTGGAAGTACAGGACCAGGCAGACGACGGTCATCGCGGCCATCACCCCGGGGTAACCCCAGGTCCAGTTCAGCTCGGGCATGAAATGGAAGTTCATACCGTAGATGGCGGCGACCATGGTGGGCACCGCCAAGATGCCGGCCCAGGCCGCCATCTTGCGCATGTCGTTGTTCTGCTGCATGCCGACACGGGCCAACGCCGCCTGTACCAACGAATTGAGCATGTCGTCGTAGCTGCCGATCTGATCGGCGGCCTGCGACTGGTGGTCGGCGACGTCGCGTAGGTAGCGCCGCACTTCCTTGGAGATCACGTCTTTGTTTTCCGTCTGCATTCGTTGGAATGCGACGGACAGCGGGCTGACGCACCGCCGTAGTTCGACGACCTCGCGTTTGAGCAGATAAATCGGTTCGACGTCGAGCTTGCGGCTCGGGGCAAACGCCACTTCCTCGATGCTGTCGATATCGGATTCGATCAGAGCGCTCACCTCGAGGTAGTGGTCCACCACGTTGTCGGCGATGGCGTGCATCACCGCGAACGGGCCAAGGCCCAGCTGCTCGGGGTCGGCTTCGAGGCGCTTGCGCACCTCGGACAGTCCGCCGTGTTCACCGTGGCGGACGGTGACCACGAAATCCTTGCCGACGAAGATCATGATCTCGCCGGTTTCGACGATCTCGCGGGCCAGCACCACCGATTCGTGCGGAACGTAGGTGACGGTCTTGAGGACAAGGAAGACCGTGTCGTCGTACCGCTCCAGCTTCGGTCGCTGATGTGCGCATACCGCGTCTTCGACGGCCAACGGGTGCAGCCCGAAAACGTCTGCCACGTCCTGCATCTGAGTCAGGTCTGGCTCGCGCAGGCCCACCCAGACGAATGCCTGGTGCCCGAGCAGTTCGATCTCGCGCACTTTGCGCAGTGCGTCGGCGTAGCTGGGCCTCCCGGGTAGCCGGTGGCCTTCCGCGTAGACGGCGCAGTCGATCAGGGCCTGGTTGGGCGGGTGGGGGGGAACCTCCGGCGAAACATGCGGCTCGTGCGCGAGCGGTCGAAGCGCTTCGGGCAATGCGTCGAATCCCTGGAACACCTCAGCCTCCGATTTCGGCAGGTCCGGCCAAGCGGTGCTCAATGCTACGCGTTCCGGCGAGACGGTTCATGAAGAGTACGCGACGGCCCGACGGGCGATGACGTAGCCGGGCGGCTCGCGGGCAACATGCTGGTCTTGGACCGGAGGTTTCAGGCCGGCAGGGGTGCGCTAGTTTCGACGTAGTTCGACCCGAACCGACAATTCCTACATCCTGACCTTCTCCAGAAGGAGCACACCGACGTGAGCGCAAGTCCTGTCAAGGTCGCCGTCACCGGCGCTGCCGGCCAGATCGGTTACAGCCTGTTGTTCCGCCTGGCGAGCGGGTCGCTGCTGGGGCCCGACCGCCCGATCGAGCTGCGTCTGCTGGAGATCGAACCGGCACTCAAGGCGCTCGAGGGTGTCGTGATGGAGCTCGATGACTGCGCCTTCCCGCTGCTGGCGGGCGTCCAGATCGGCGCCGACCCGAACAAGATCTTCGACGGGGTGAACCTGGCGCTGCTCGTCGGCGCCCGTCCGCGCGGCCCGGGCATGGAACGCGGCGACCTGCTGGAGGCAAACGGCGCGATCTTCACGGCGCAGGGCAAGGCGCTCAACTCGGTGGCCGCCGACGACGTCCGCGTCGGCGTGACCGGAAACCCGGCCAACACCAACGCGCTGATCGCGATGAGCAACGCACCCGACATCCCGAAGGAGCGGTTCTCGGCGCTGACCCGCCTGGACCACAACCGGGCGATCTCGCAGCTGGCCAAGAAGACCGGCGCGTCGGTCACCGACATCAAGAAGATCACGATCTGGGGCAACCACTCGGCCACCCAGTACCCCGACATCTTCCACGCCGAGGTCGGCGGCAAGAACGCCGCCGAGGTGGTCAACGACCAGGCGTGGATCGAGAACGACTTCATCCCCACCGTCGCCAAGCGCGGGGCGGCGATCATCGACGCGCGCGGCGCTTCGTCGGCTGCCTCGGCCGCGTCGGCGACCGTCGACGCCGCCCGCGACTGGTTGCTCGGCAGCCCCGCCGACAACTGGGTCTCGATGGCCGTCGTCTCCGATGGTTCCTACGGTGTGCCCGAAGGGCTGATTTCGTCGTTCCCGGTGACCACCAAGGACGGCAACTGGGAGATCGTCGGCGGCCTGGAGAT
>DASSGQ010000279.1:0-8456 GCA_035693385.1 Mycobacterium sp. | reverse complement strand
ATTCAGCGATGACCGGCATCGGTAGGTCACCGTCGGCGACCCGCTGGTACACGGTCCGCAACAGCTCCCGCAATCGGCCCGGATGGGTCTCCGTCAGCAACGCCAGATCGACGGCATAGAACGTGAGATTGCGACGGAACGGGAACAGTCCCAGCAGGGTGTCGCCATAGATGTCGCGCTTGCCGATCTCGACAAACCGCCCGCCATGAGCCAGCAGTTTCAGCCCGGCGCGCTGCGCCGCGCCGGTCAGCGAGTTCAGCACGATGTCGACGCCGTAGCCGTCGGTGTCGCGGCGGATCTGGTCGCCAAATTCGGTGCTGCGCGAGTCGTAAACATGCTCAATACCCATGTCGCGCAAGATCTGCCGGCGTTCCGGGCTGCCCGCGGTCGCGTAGATCTGTGCTCCGACCAGGCGAGCGATCGCGATCGCGGCCTGGCCGACGCCGCCCGTGCCCGAATGGATCAGCACCTTGTCCTCGGCCGTCATCCTGGCCAGATCGCACAGCCCGTACCACGCTGTCCCGTACCCGGTTGCAGTAGCGGCTGCTTCAGCGGCAGTCAGGTTGGCCGGCAGGGTGGTGACAAGCCGGGCGTCGCAGGTGACGAACGTGCCCCAGCTGCCGTTGGCGTAGCCGGAGAACCCGCCGACGCGGTCATCGACCTTCACCTCCGTGACGTCTGCGCCCACCCGCGTCACCACGCCGCCGAGGTCGAACCCCAACTGGTGTGGCCGGCCTTCGAGGTCGGGGTAGCGGCCCAGGGCGGCGAGGACATCCAGGAAGTTGAGGCTCGACGCGTCGACCGCGATCTCGACCTCCCCCGGCCCCGGCGTCTTGCGGTCCAGGGCAATGAATTCCAGAGTCCGCAGGTCACCGGGATGACGAACCGTCGCGCGCATCCGGTCGGATGCGTGATCGACGGTGGTAAGCCGGCGTTCGTCGGGCCCCAGCGGCGTGCAGCGCAGTCGCGCCGTGTACCAGTGGCCACCGCGCCAGGCGGTCTCGTCTTCTGCCGAACCGGACAGCAGCTCCTGCGCCACGTGCTCTACGTCACCGTCGTCGTCCAAGTCGATCTGGCTGACCCGCAGCTGTGGATTCTCCGCCCCGATCACCCGCAGCAGGCCGCGCAGTCCGGCCTGCACCAGGTTGGGCCGGTCGTCGGGCAGCACGATCTGGGCCCGCCTGGTCACAACGTACAGTCGCGGCGGCTCCGCGGAGAGGTCCGGCAGCTCGCGAACCATGCGCACGACGTGGCGCACCATCTCGCGGCCGCGCAGCAGACCCTCACCGTCCGGTTCGCCGGCGGGCGGCGGGCAGAGGATCACCAATCCCTCGAGTCCACTGCGAACCTGAGCTCCCAGCAGGTCGGTCTTGGCCCGATGGTCGGCTTCCTCCGGCCAGTCGAGCGTTGTGCATTGTGCGCCAAGAGATTTCACCGCATCGGTAAGCCGGGATTCCAAGAGATCAGACTCGGCGGTGTCGATCAGCAGCCAACTCCCGACGGCCCGCTCGGGTACGGCCGGCAACGTCTGCTGCTGCCAATCGATGGTCAGCAGCCGCTCGGCCAGCAGGTGGTCAGCGCCGCTGCCGCCACTGGCGCCCATCCGCAGGCCCTCCACAGCCAGAAGCACCGCGCCGCTCTCGTCCAGCAGATCCAGATCCGCTTCGAACGTCGACCCACGCTCCGCAGTGACCCGCAGATGGCAGTAGCGAGTGCCGCGCGTGGGGCCGTAGCGACGCAGCCGCCGCACACTCAGCGGCAACAGCACTCCGTCGGCAGCGCCCTTGACGGTTGGGTGCGCAATCACCGACTGGAAGCAGGCATCCAGGAGTGCGGGATGGACCTGGTAACCGGCCTGCTGTGACCGTACCCCGCTCGGTAGCTGGACCTCGGCCAAGACGCTGCGGCCCTTGCCTTCGGCAGTGCGCGCCGACACCAGAGCAGTGAAAGCCGGACCGTACTGGATGCCTCGCTCATCGAACGATTGCCGCAACGCGGCGCCCTGCGCCACCTGCGGGTGGGTGGCCAGCAAGGCAGAAACATCTCGCCGCTGTGGCTGCTCGTCATTGGCGATGTGCAGCATCGCGGCTGCTCGCCGGGTGCGCTCCCCTTCGCGATCAGTCTGCACAACGAAGTCAACGACGCCGGCATCCTCAACGGAAGCCACCGCGCTGACCGAAGTCTCGTCATCCAGCATCAGCATCTGCTCGAAGCGAATGTCGCGCACCTCGGAGTCCGGCCCCAGCACTTCGGCGGCGGACGCGAGCGCCATCTCGCAGAAGCCCGCACCAGGGAAGACCGCCACCCCGTTGACCTGGTGGTCCGCCAGCCAGGGCAGCGCCGCGATACCGATCTCGCCCTGCCACGCGTGGCGCTCCGGTTCCTCGGGCAGTCGCACATGCGCGCCCAGCAGCGGGTGCACCGAGAGAGTTCGGGAGCCTCGTGGCTGAGAGCCTTGGTCGCTGGATCCCACGAGGAGCCGGCGGTGAGTCCATGTCGGAAGCGGCGCCTCTATCAGGCGCCCGCTCGGACACAGGGCCGCGAAATCCACGGCGGCGCCGGCGCTGTACAGATCCGCCAAAAAGCCCCGCAGCCCGTGGGGCAGCGGTTGCTCGCGCCGCACCGACGCCAGCGCCTGGGCGGGACTATTGGCGTCCCCGGCGGTCTGCTCGACCGCGCGCGTCAGCAGTGGGTGTGGGGCCAGTTCCGCGAAGACCCGGTGGCCATCCTCAAGCGCGGCGCGCACCGCCGCGGCGAACCGCACCGTCTGACGCAAATTGTCGACCCAGTAGCCTGCATCGCACACCGGCCGCTCAGTCGGGTCAAGACGGGTCGTGGAGTAGAACGGAACGTCCGGTGTCATCGAGTTCAGGTCCGCCAATGTCTCGGCCAGCTCGACGAGGATCGGATCAACTTGCGGGGTGTGCGATGCCAAGTCGACGGCCACCTCGCGGGCCATCACCTCGCGCTGCTCCCACGCCGCGACCAGGTCACGCACCGTCTGTGTCGCCCCACCAATCACGGTGGACTGCGGCGAGGCCACAACCGCGACCACGACATCGGTGACGCCGCGGGCCGTCAATTCCTCGCGCACCTTGTCGGCGGGCAGCTCCACCGATGCCATCGCGCTGGAACCCGCGATGCGGGCGCACAGGCGGGAGCGGCGGCAAATCACGCGTACCCCGTCTTCCAACGACAGCGCTCCAGCCACGACCGCGGCAGCCACTTCGCCCAGCGAATGGCCGATGACCGCACCCGGACGGACCCCGTACGCCTTCATCGTTGCTGCCAGCGCGACCTGCATGGCGAACAGGGTGGGCTGCACCCGGTCGATACCGGTCACGGTCTCCGGTGCCATCATCGCCTCGGTCACCGAGAACCCGGACTCGCGGGCAATCAGCGGCTCGACCACCCCGACGGTCTCGGCGAACACCCGTTCGCTGGCGAGCAGGTCAACGCCCATCGCCGCCCATTGCGAGCCCTGGCCCGAGAAAATCCACACCGGCCCCAGGTCATCCTGACCCGCCGCCGCCGAATAGGGAGTTTGAGCGTCGGCAATCTCGTGTAGTCCGGCGACCAGGTCCTCGAGGTTCTCCGCGATCACTGCTGTGCGCACGGGGCGGTGTGCGCGCCGCCGCGTCAACGTGTAGGCCAGGTCTCCGAAGAGGGAATTCTCGCAGCCGTCGTTATTCTTCTCCACGTTCTTCTGCACCCACTCGGCCAATCGGCGCGCCGTCCGGCGCAGCTCGTCGGACGAGGTGGCCGATAGCGGGAACACCAACGGCCCGTCGTACTGAGCCGGCTCCCGTGCAGCGGTCTCGGGAGCTTGCTCGAGCAGCGCGTGCACGTTTGTTCCTGACATCCCGAACGACGACACCGCTGCCCGTCGTGGGCCACCGGCACCATTGGTGGGCCAGGGGGTGACCACCTCCGGCACGAACAGCCCGGTTTCGATCCGGGCAAGCTCGTCCGGTAGTCCGGTGAAGTGCAGCATCGGCGGCACCACACCGTGACGAAGCCCGAGGATGGCCTTGATGAGCCCGACCGCACCGGCTGCGGACTCGGTGTGGCCGACATTCGACTTACCCGATCCGAGCGCAACGCGATTACCGCCGGCACCGTATACCTCAGCCAGACTTGTGAATTCGAGCGGGTCACCAACCGGGGTTCCGGTGCCGTGCGCTTCGACCATGCTGACGGTAGCCGGGTCCACTCCGGCCACTTCCAACGCCGTCCGGTACACCGCGGCCTGGGCATCCGACGATGGCATCGTGATCGTTTCGGAACGACCGTCCTGATTGGCGGCGGTCCCACTCACCACGGCGAGGATCCGGTCGCCGTCTCGTAACGCGTCGGGCAGTCGCTTCAGCAATACCGTGGCGCAACCCTCGGAACGTACGAACCCGTCGGCTGCGACGTCGAACGACCGACACCGACCCGTGGGAGAGAGCATGCCCTGCGCTGACATCGACGCGCTCACGGGCGGTTCCAGCATCAGCATGCAACCACCGGCCAAGGCGAGGTCCGTCTCGCCCTGGTGCAGGCTGCGACAAGCCATATGTATCGCCAGCAGGCCGGAAGAACACGCCGTGTCCACCGTGATGGCCGGACCCTGCAGCCCCAGCGCATACGAGATCCGGCCGGAAGCCATGCTGAAGGCAGTGCCGGTGTACCCGTACGGGCCCGCCAGGGCGCCCGCATCGCTAGTGACCACCGTGTAGTCGTCGTGGGCCAACGCCACGAACACGCCCGTGCGTGAGCCGGCCAAGCTCGGTGGAACGATGCCGGCGTGCTCGATCGCTTCCCAGGACGTCTCCAACAACAACCGGTGCTGCGGGTCGATAGCAGTCGCTTCCGGCTCCCCGAAGCCGAAGAATGGGGCGTCAAACCCGCCGATGTCGTCGACGAAGCCGCCCCACCGCGACACCGACCGGCCCGGAACCCCGCGCTCGGGGTCATAGTGCTCGTCAACGTCCCAGCGGTCGGCCGGGATCTCGGTCACCAGGTCGTCACCACGTAACAACGCCTGCCAGAACGCGTCGGGGGAATCGATCCCGCCCGGAAGCCGGCATCCCATTCCGATGACCGCAATGGGAGTGACACGTGATTCCATCGGCGTTCAACCTCGTCTCCGCTCAACCGGCGATACCCGAAGGCATCATCGGCAATTTTGAATTGGGGGCACCCCTGCAACGTCGCTCTCGCAACCCCCAGACCCGAGATAAACCCGAGTACTCATGCGGAGCCCATCACTCGAACACCCGAGCTTAGACCCCCGACATAAGCGTGGCGTGGGAAAGGGCGAACCCTGCTCCGGTCGTCACCGGGTCTAAAGCCGCTGACCAGCGGTCTTGCTCGGTGGGGCGAAAGAGCGCCAAACAGCGCCGAAGGCTCGACTTATACCCCCCGATGGTATAAATCGGTGCGCGGGAGCGCCGGTCCGAACCATGAGTGATAATCGCCGAAATACGCAATCCGGCGGAGGATCGAGTGACGGACAGAGCGCTAAGAGCGATAGGGCACGCATTGGCGCTGGCGGGGTCGATGACGTGGGAGATCCTGTGGGCGCTGGTCCTGGGCTTCGCCCTGTCGGCGGTGGTGCAGGCCGTGGTGCGTCGCTCGACGATCGTGACGTTGATGGGCGACGATCGGCCGCGCACCCTCGCGGTGGCGGCCGGGCTGGGTGCGGCATCGTCGTCGTGCTCGTATGCGGCCGTGGCCCTGGCGCGGTCACTGTTCCGCAAGGGCGCCAACTTCACCGCCGCGATGGCGTTCGAAATTGGTTCCACCAACCTCGTGGTGGAGTTGGGCATCATCCTGGCCCTGCTGATGGGCTGGCAGTTCACCGCCGCCGAGTTCGTCGGCGGCCCGTTGATGATCGTGGTGCTGGCGGTCCTGTTCCGATTGTTCGTGCGATCCCGGCTCGTCGACGCCGCCCGCGAGCAGGCCGAGCGGGGAATCGCCGGCTCGATGGAAGGCCATGCGGCCATGGACATGTCCATCCAAAAGGAAGGCTCGTTTTTCCAACGGCTCATTTCCCCGCAGGGCTTCACGTCGGTCTCGCACGTGTTCGTCATGGAGTGGCTGGCGATTCTGCGAGACCTCGTTCTGGGCCTGTTGATCGCCGGCGCCATCGCCGCCTGGGTGCCCGAAAAGTTCTGGCAGATTTTCTTTTTGGCCGATCACCCGGGCTGGTCGGCGCTGTGGGGGCCGATCGTGGGACCCATCGTGGCGATCGTGTCGTTCGTCTGCTCGATCGGCAATGTGCCACTGGCTGCGGTGCTGTGGAACGGGGGCATCAGCTTTGGCGGTGTCATCGCTTTCATCTTCGCCGACCTGATCATCCTGCCGATCCTGAACATCTACCGGAAGTACTACGGCACTGCGATGATGCTGACGCTGCTGGGCACCTTTTACGCGTCCATGGTCGCCGCCGGTTATCTCATCGAATTCTTGTTCGGCACAACACATCTCATCCCGACCCAGCGCAACGCCACGGTGATGCAGGCGGCGATTTCGTGGAATTACACCACCTGGCTCAACATTGCCTTCCTGCTCGTCGCGGCAATACTGGTCGCCAGGTTCGTCACCACGGGCGGAATCCCCATGGCCCGCATGATGGGCGGAGCCCCCGACGCGGGGCACGATCACCACGATCAGACTCATGAATGCCACTAGCGGGGCTATCCTGGCCCAGACGAGAACCTACCGGTGAAGGCGCCATGACCACGCGCTCCGCGGAGCCCCAGCCTGACAACTATCCGCCAGCGCCCGGCGGTCCACCACCGCCGGCCGATATCGGTCGGCTGCTGCTCCGCTGCCACGACCGACCGGGACTGATCGCCGCGGTGAGCAACTTCCTGGCTCAATCCGGGGCCAACATCATTTCCCTGGACCAGCACTCCACCGCCCCGGAGGACGGAACATTCCTGCAGCGCGCGATCTTTCATCTGCCCGGCCTGACCGCTGCCATCGATGGCCTGGAGCGAGAGTTCGCCGCCACGGTGGCCCACAGATTCACTATCGACTACCGGTTCACCGAGGCCGCCAAGCCCAAGCGGGTAGCCATCATGGCGTCCAAGGATGACCACTGCTTGTTAGATCTGTTGTGGCGCAACCGTCGCGGCGAACTCGAGATGTCTGTTGTCATGGTGATCGCCAATCATCCCAACCTGGCCGAGCACGTAAGGCCCTTCGGTGTGCCGTTCATACACATCCCTGCCACCCGCGACACCCGTGCCGAAGCCGAACAGCGTCAGCTTCAGTTACTCAGCGGCAATGTGGATTTGGTGGTGCTGGCCCGCTACATGCAGATACTCAGCCCGTCGTTTCTCGAAGCGGTCGGCTGCCCACTGATCAACATTCACCATTCGTTCCTGCCGGCCTTCGTCGGCGCAGCCCCCTACAAGCGGGCGCGCGAACGGGGTGTCAAACTGGTCGGCGCGACAGCCCATTACGTCACCGAGGTGCTCGACGAGGGGCCGATCATCGAACAAGATGTCGTGCGCGTCGACCACACCCACACCGTCGACGACCTGGTGCGCGTCGGCGCCGACGTGGAACGCGCGGTGCTGTCCCGCGCCGTGCTCTGGCACTGCCAGGACCGCGTCATCGTGCACGACAACGAGACCATCGTTTTCCGGTAGCCTCACGGCGCCGCGGCTGAACTACCCGCGGCCGGACAACTTCTCGCGCAACCGGCGGTTCACCGGTTCGGGAAGCAGCTCCGACACGTCGCCGCCGAACATCGCGACCTCCTTGGCCAGCGACGACGACACGAACGAATACCGCGGCGCGGTCGCCACGAAAAAGGTGTCGACGCCGGCCACGTGCCTGTTCATCTGCGCCATCTGCAGCTCGTATTCGAAATCGGTGCCGGTGCGCAGGCCCTTCACGATGGCGGTCATCCCCAGCGTCCTGACGAAGTCGACCACCAGGCCTCGCCCGGCCTCCACCCGCAGGTTGGGCAGGTGCGTCGTCGACTCTTCGATCATCGCGATCCGCTCGTCGAGGTCGAACATGCCCTTTTTGGCGGGGTTGGTCAGGATCGCCACCACCACCTCGTCGAACTGCACCGAGGCGCGTTCGAACACGTCCACGTGGCCTAACGTCACCGGGTCGAACGACCCCGGGCACACCGCACCGCTCATGACGCGCGCCGGCGACGATGCGGTGGGTCTACCGCCCG
The DNA here is from genome assembly GCA_035693385.1 of Mycobacterium sp. Taxonomy (GTDB): domain Bacteria; phylum Actinomycetota; class Actinomycetes; order Mycobacteriales; family Mycobacteriaceae; genus Mycobacterium. Next base: position 268 of record DASSGQ010000279.1, on the reverse strand, counting down.
CTTGCGAGGGACGAAGCGACGAGGTGGAGCGGCGCTCATGACCCGCGCCGGCGACGAGGTGGAGTGAAACGACGAGGAGGAGCGGCGCACATGACCGATGACGGTACACGCTGCTTCAGGGCCGTTCGGCCAGCTCCAAACGGGTGTCGCCGTAAACCCGCTGCGGCCACACCGACCAGCCCGCGGGCCAGGTCAGCGCCGCGCCGCCGGCCGCACGCTCCACCGCCGCGACGGTTCCCTCGCGCACCCAGCCGCGGGCAGTCAAGGT
>DASSGQ010000278.1:0-2234 GCA_035693385.1 Mycobacterium sp. | reverse complement strand
AACGGCGGTGCCGGCGGTCTGAGCGGCGCCCCCAGCCTCAGCGGGTTCGGCGTCGCACTTGGCGGCGCCGGCGGCGCCGGTGGGGCCGCCAACGGTGCGGGCGGCGTAGCCGGTGCCGGCGGCGCAGGTGGTCTCGGTGCCGCGCTCGCGGGCATCGGTGGCGGCGGTCACGGTGGCGTTGGCGGCAGCGCGGCCACCGGCACTGGCGGGGCCGGCGGCGCCGGCGGCGCCGGTGCCGGGTTTGTCGCCGGTGTGGGCGGCGCCGGCGGGCATGGCGGCAGCGTTACCACTGGAGCCGGCGGCAACGGCGGCGACGGCGGCGGCGGTCTAGGCTTCCTTGGCGGCGGCGGGAATGGCGGCGACGCCGGCAATGGCACCCTGGCCGCCAATGGCGGCAAAGGCGGCGACGCGGGGATAACCCTCAACGGGTCCGAAACCCTGTCGCTGCTTGGCGACGGCGGCAACGGGGGCAATGGCGTCAACGGCGGGAGCGGCGGCACGGGCGGCAGTGCCGGGATGTACGCCGGTACCCGGGGATCGAACGGGACTTCATAGCTCGACGAGGGTCCAGCGCCACCGATAACCACGCTGGGTTTCAAAGTCCAACGGTCCGCCGGATACTGGAACCTATGCCGCAAGTTCCGCCGGCTCGTTATTTGCTGCGCGCCAAAGACCTGGCCGACGCGCGCTACGCCGAACCAATCACGGTGGACGACATGGCCTCTGCAGCCGGGCTGTCGCGCGCCCACTTCAGCCGCATGTTCAGTCGGACCTTCGGTGAATCACCGCGCTCCTATCTGCAGACACGCAGGTTGGAACGAGCGGCCGCGCTGCTGCGCTACACCGAGCGGTCCGTCGCCGAGATCACCGTCATGGTCGGTCTGCAGAGTGTCGGATCGTTCACCACCAGCTTCGCCCGCGTGTACGGGTTACCACCTGCTGCATACCGAGCCAGCCTCCCGCCCGCCTCGGTGCATGCGCGGGTGCCCAGCTGCATCCTGCGGCGGGATACCCGACCGCCCGCCGACAGCCGCGTCAAGACAGCACACGGGAAGAAGACGGGCGACACCGGCGGACCGTAGCGTCGTACCCATGTTGAAGATAGCCAGCGCGCATTTGTGGGTGCATGACCAGGACGTCGCACTGAAATACTGGACCGAAATGGTGGGTATGGAAGTGCGACAAGATGTTTCGTTGCCTGAGCTACACATCCGATGGCTCACGGTTGGCCCACCGGGCCAGGACGACGTGTCCATCGTGCTGATGGCGATTCCAGGTCCGCCGGTGATGGATGACGAGACGCGCAACCAGGTGAGCGAGGTGATGGCGAAGGGTTTCGCCGGCACGGTGTTCCTCACTACCGACGACTGCCAGACCGCCTACGAGACGATGAGGTCCAGAGGCGTGGAATTCACCGAGGAACCGCACGAGATGCCGTACGGCATCGACTGTGGTTTCCGCGACCCATCCGGTAACAGTGTCCGGTTGACCCAACTTGCCGGAATTGGCCTGAATACCGGCGAATGAATATTTGCAATATTTGGGCTGGGTGCATTCGGCGATAACGATGCCGCTCCTGACACCAATTCACTGCACGCAACGACAACCTTCCCGGACAACCGGTCGAACGCATCTAGGATGGGGTGGCTTCATCAACTAGTCCGGTGCGACGCTGCACTGGGGCAAGGTGGCCGACGGTGTGGGAATTCGAAACGGACCCGGAATACCAGGCGAAGCTGGACTGGGTCGAAAAGTTCATGGTCGACGAACTCGAACCACTCGATCTGGTCGCGCTCGACCCGTACGACAAACAGAACGCCGAGATGATGGCGATCCTGCGACCGCTGCAGCAGCAGGTCAAAGACCAAGGACTGTGGGCCGCGCATCTGCGGCCCGAGCTCGGCGGCCAGGGCTTTGGTCAGGTCAAGCTCGCCTTGCTCAACGAGATCCTCGGGCGCTCCCGTTGGGCGCCGTCCGTGTTCGGCTGCCAGGCACCCGACTCGGGCAACGCCGAGATTCTCGCGCTGTTCGGCACCGACGAGCAGAAGGCCCGCTACCTGCAGCCGCTGCTCGACGGCGAGATCACCTCGTGTTATTCGATGACCGAACCCCAGGGCGGGTCTGACCCGGGGCAGTTCGTCACCGCCGCGACCCGGGACGGTGATTACTGGGTGATCAACGGCGAGAAGTGGTTTTCCACCAACGCCAAGCACGCCTCGTTCTTCATCGTCATG
>DASSGQ010000277.1:0-5370 GCA_035693385.1 Mycobacterium sp. | reverse complement strand
GTATTCGGCGCGGGATGCGCTGGAGCTGATCGACGTCGACTACGACCCGCTGGACCCGGTCATAGATGTCCGCGCGGCGCTCGATCCAGACGCGCCGGTGATCCGGACCGACCTCGACGGCAAGACCGACAACCACATCTTCGACTGGGAAACCGGTGATGCGGCCGCCACCGAGGCCGTGTTCGCCAAGGCCGACGTCGTGGTCAAGCAGGAGATCGTGTATCCGCGCGTACACCCCGCGCCGATGGAAACCTGCGGCGCGGTAGCCGATTTGGACCCCGTCACCGGCAAGCTGACGCTGTGGACCACCTCCCAGGCCCCGCACGCACACCGCACCCTGTACGCACTGGTCGCGGGTCTGCCCGAACACAAGATCCGGGTGATCTCACCCGACATCGGCGGCGGCTTCGGCAACAAGGTACCGATCTATCCCGGTTACGTGTGCGCGATCGTCGGCTCGCTGGTGCTGGGCAAGCCGGTGAAGTGGATGGAAGACCGCAGCGAGAACCTGACATCCACCAGTTTCGCCCGCGACTACATCATGGTCGGCGAGATCGCCGCCACGAGCGACGGCAAGATCCTCGCGATCCGCTCCAATGTGCTGGCCGATCACGGCGCGTTCAACGGCCAGGCGGCGCCGACGAAATACCCGGCGGGCTTCTTCGGAGTGTTCACCGGCAGCTACGACATCGAGGCCGCGTACTGCCACATGACCGCGGTGTACACCAACAAGGCGCCCGGTGGGGTGGCCTACGCGTGCTCGTTCCGCATCACCGAGGCGGTGTACTTCGTGGAGCGCCTGGTGGACTGCCTGGCCTTCGACCTGAGGATGGATCCGGCCGAGCTGCGGTTACGAAACCTGTTGCGGCCCGATCAGTTTCCGTATCGGAGCAAGACCGGCTGGGTGTACGACTCCGGTGACTACGAGGCCACCATGCGCATGGCCATGGACATGATCGGCTACGACGCCCTGCGCGCCGAACAAAAGGAGCGACGGGCGCGCGGCGAGCTGATGGGCATCGGCATGTCCTTCTTCACCGAGGCCGTGGGCGCCGGCCCGCGCAAGGACATGGACATCCTCGGCCTCGGCATGGCCGACGGTTGTGAGCTGCGCGTGCACCCGACGGGCAAAGCCGTTGTGCGACTGTCGGTTCAGACCCAGGGCCAGGGCCACGAGACGACGTTCGCCCAGATCGTCGCCGAGGAGCTGGGCATCCCGCCCGACGACATCGAGGTGGTGCACGGCGACACCGACCAGACCCCGTTCGGGCTGGGCACCTACGGCAGCCGGTCGACCCCCGTGTCCGGCGGTGCCGCGGCGCTGGTCGCCCGCAAGGTCCGCGACAAGGCGAAGATCATCGCGTCGGGCATGCTCGAGGTTTCGGTCGCCGACTTGGAATGGGAGAAGGGCTCGTTCCACGTCAAGGGCGACCCGTCGGCGTCGGTGACCATCCAGGACATCGCGATGCGCGCCCACGGCGCGGGCGATCTGCCCGAGGGCATCGAGGGTGGCCTGGATGCCGAGGTGTGTTACAACCCGGAGAACCTCACTTATCCCTACGGCGCGTATTTCTGTGTGGTGGACGTCGATCCGGGCACCGCGGTGGTCAAGGTGCGGCGGTTCCTCGCGGTCGACGACTGCGGCACCCGCATCAATCCGATGATCATCGAGGGCCAGGTGCACGGCGGCATCGTCGACGGCATCGGAATGGCGTTGATGGAGATGATCGCGTTCGACGACGACGGCAACTGCCTGGGCGGATCGCTGATGGACTACCTGATCCCCACCGCGCTGGAGGTGCCGCATCTGGAGACCGGTCACACCGTGACACCGTCGCCGCATCACCCGATCGGCGCCAAGGGCATCGGTGAGTCGGCCACCGTCGGATCGCCGCCCGCCGTGGTGAACGCGGTGGTGGATGCGTTGGCGCCGTTCGGGGTTCGTCACGCGGATATGCCGTTGACACCGTCGCGGGTCTGGGAAGCCATGCAGGGTCGAGCGAGGCCGCCAATATAGTGCCGACCATTAGTGAGAGGGCTCAGCAACTACTAGCCGCGCGTACACCGTTTGTGCACGCGACGGTGGTGCGGGCTCAGCCGCCCACCTCGGCGTACCCGGGTGACGAAGCAATCCTGTTGGCGGACGGCACAATCGAGGGTTTCGTGGGTGGTCAGTGCGCGCAGAACTCCGTCCGCAAGGCGGCGCTGGGCGCGCTGCAGGCGGGCGAAAGTGTGCTGCTGCGGGTGCTTCCCGACGGCGACGTGCATTTTCCTGAGGCCCCGGGTGCGTGCGTGGTGGTCAACCCATGCCTGTCCGGAGGGTCGTTGGAGATCTTCCTGGCGCCGCAGCTGCCGGCCCCGTTGATCGAGATCCACGGGGGCACACCCATCGGCGATGCCCTGGCCCAACTCTGTGAGGTACTCGGTTATGACGTCCGGCGGGACACCGAGCTGGCCGACGCCGCCGCCCCGCCAACTGCCCCGGCAACTGCCATTGTGATTGCCAGCCACGGCGGCCCGGAGGCCGAGATCATCCGCGCCGCACTGGACAACGGTGTCGGGTATATCGGCTTGGTGGCCAGCAAGGTTCGTGGTGCCTCGATCTTGAACGAACTCGAACTCTGCGAGGCCGAGCGGGTCCGCGTACACACCCCGGTCGGATTGCCCATCGGCGCCAAGACTCCGGCGGAGATCGCCGTGTCGATCGCCGCCGAACTCGTCGCCGGCATCCGCGGCGCCGGAGGTCCGAGCCTGAGCCGCGCCTTCGTGCTTCCGGACAGCCCGCCGGAGGCAGTCGATCCGGTGTGCGGCATGACGGTGACGGTCGGGCCCGCCACCGACCACCTGAAACTGGCCGGAGCGGACTACTGGTTCTGCGGCCCGGGATGCCGGACGGCGTTCGCAAACCGGCCCGTCGGCGCATGACTGCGCCGCCGGTCACCGGTGTCGTGCTGGCCGCCGGCAGTTCCCGCAGGCTGGGCACACCCAAACAGGTTCTGCCATATCGGGATACGACCCTTCTCGGTGCGACCCTGGAGGTCGCCCGCAGCGTCGGGTTCGACCAACTCATCGTCACCCTCGGTGGCGCCGCACCAGCGGTGCGCGACGCGGTGCGACTCGACGGCGCGGACGTGATAGCCGTCGACGAGCCGGCGACCGGGTGTTCGGCCTCGCTGCGCGCGGCACTCGATCGCGTGGACCGGCGGGCCGCTGGAATCGTGTTGATGCTCGGCGATCAACCGTGCGTAGAGCCCGCCACCGTGCGGCGAATGATCCAACACGGCCGTGCGGCGCCGGCCGGCATCATGGTGTGCCGTTACGACGACGGCATCGGGCACCCATTCTGGTTGGGCCGGAGCGTGTTCGGCGACCTTCGTCAACTCCACGGCGACAAGGGCGTCTGGAAACTCGTCGAGTCGGGCCGCCATCCGGTGCGCGAACTCGAGGTGGCCGGCCCGGTCCCGCTCGACGTGGACACCTGGGACGACTACCGCCGACTGGTGGAGTCCTGATGGGGGCACAGTGACGTTCGGCGATGTCGACGACGTGATCACCCGGTTCGATGCACACGACTACCTGCTCGACACGGGGACCGCGTCGGCCATCTATCTGGCGGTGACGCTCGGCCGGCCGCTGCTGTTGGAGGGCGAGCCCGGGGTCGGCAAGACGACGGCAGCTAAAACCCTTGCGGCGGTGCTGAATACCCCGCTGGTCCGGCTGCAGTGCTATGAAGGATTGACCGCGAACGAGGCGCTGTATGACTGGAACTACCAGCGCCAGTTGCTGTCCATCCGGCTGGCCGAAGCCCGTGGCGCGGGCGTCTCCGATATCTCGGAAGCCGATCTCTACACCGAGAGGTATCTGGTGGATCGGCCCATCCTGCGGTGCGTCCGGCATCGCGGCCCGAGGGCCCCGGTGCTGCTGATTGACGAAATCGACCGGGCCGACGACGAATTCGAGGCGTTGCTGCTGGAGTTCCTCGGTGAATCCGCGGTCACGGTCCCCGAGCTCGGCACCTTTGTCGCCGAGCATCCCCCGATCGCGGTGCTGACCTCCAACCGCAGCCGCGATCTGCACGATGCCTTGCGACGCCGCTGCCTGTATCACTGGATCGACTATCCGGACCCGGTCCGCGCCGCCGCCATTGTCCGACGCACGGTGCCGGGGGCGACGGCGCCCCTGATCGAGCACGCCACCCAATTCGTCGGCGCGACACGCGATCTGGATCTGGACAAGCCTCCCGGCGTGGCCGAGGCCATCGACTGGGTGGCGGCCCTGGTGTCGCTCGGCGTCGCCGACCTGGTCGACCCCGCCGCACTGGCCAGCCTAGGGGCGCTGGCCAAGACGCCGGACGACCGCACCCTGATTCGCGATGCGTACCAGACTTTTACTGAGTGCAGCCGCACGTGAAAGGACACACAGCATGAAGATCGCCAACCAGTTCACCGTCAGCGCGCCCATCGAGCAGGCCTGGGATGTGTTGTGCGACATGGAGCAGGTGATCCCGCTGATGCCGGGCGCGCAGCTGACCGGCCATGAGGGCGACGACTACCTCGGCAGGGTCAAGGTCAAGGTCGGGCCGGTCACCAGCGAATTCAGCGGCAAGGTGCGGTTCGTCGAACAGGACCGCGATCAGCACCGGGCGGTCATCGACGCCAAGGGCAAGGAATCGCGGGGCACCGGCAACGCGGCCGCCACGATCACCGCCCTGCTGAACGCGGACGGGGAGCACACCAATGTCACCGTCGACACCGACCTGAAGATCGTCGGGAAGCTGGCCCAGTTCGGCAGCGGAATGCTGCAGCAGGTGTCGGAGAAGTTGCTGGGTCAGTTTGTGGAATCGCTGGAAGCCGAACTGGTGGCGAAGAATACGGAGACTCCACCACCTCCCGAGAGTCCCGCCGAGACCGAGCGCGTCCCGGCGCCGCGCCGTGCCCCCGCGGCCGAGCCCGAGCCCATCGACCTGCTGCAGCTCGCCGGCGGCGACCGCCTCAAGAAGTACGGCGCCGCCGCGGCGGCGGCTCTCGCGGCGCTGGTATTGATCTGGGTGCTGCGCCGGAGACGTTAGCGCTTCGTGAATACGCCATGGATGTTGCGGGGCGTCGACTTGGCGGCGTTCGCAGCCGCACTGGTGGTGCGGCTGCGCGGCGTTGGAGTGCTGGTGTCCGCCAATGGCCAGGCCACTTTCGTCCAGGCGCTGCGACTGCTGGTGCCCGGCACCACGCCGGCGCTCTATTGGGCGGCCAGGCTGACCCTGGTCAACCGGATGGAAGATCTGAGCGCCTTCGACGCCGTCTTCACCTCGGTGTTCGGGCCGGTTGACACGACCTCGCCCGACGGCGCAACAGGCCCCGCGCCGGTGCTGCCCAT
>DASSGQ010000276.1:0-7481 GCA_035693385.1 Mycobacterium sp. | reverse complement strand
GCCTGGCGCTCGCGGCGGCATCGGCGCTCACCCGGTTCGGCGTGTTCGAGGCCGGGAAGGCTTCGGCCCGCGACCCCCGCTACACGATCGAGCCACAAAAACGCAGGCTTGCGGCCCGCCGGGCCGCCGGCGTAACCGGCGACTCGATCACCACCGCGGGCTGACCTGCGCGGGAACACGGTGCGTCAGTGCCTCGCCGCCGCTGCCGGTGCGTGGAAAGTGATGTCAACGGTGGTGCCGCTCGGATTGCTGTCGATTTCCATCCTGTCACTGAGCGCCCTCATCAGCACCAGGCCGCGTCCACCGTTGCGTGGCTCGGGCGGCGGCGTCTTCCAAGAACCGGAGTCCGAGACCCGCGTCGTGATTTCGCCGTTCGAAATATCGGCTTCGAGCAGCATCGCCCCTACCCGGTGTCCGCGGTACGCGTGCTCGACGCAGTTGGTGCAGGCCTCGTTGACCACTAGCACGATGTCGGCGGCCAACTCGTCCGGAATTTCGGCGGCCCGCAGCCAGGCGGCCAGACGATGCCGGATATCGACCAATTGTTCTGCGGTGGCGTCGCTTTCGATTCGAAGCAAGGTGGGCCGGTGCCGATATATCACCATGGCGACGTCGTCGTCATACCCTGACCCCGGAGCCAGCTCCCGCAGTACCGCGCCCGGGACGGCGTCCAACGGCAGTTTCATCGTCTCCGCCAAAGCAGCTGTGGCGCGGTCGATTCCATCGTCAATCGACTCGTGTCGCCGCTCCACCAGGCCGTCAGTGAACAGCATCAGCGTCGAGCCCACCGGTAACACCTGGGAGGCTTGCGGGCGCGGTTCGTCTCGGCGGACCGCCAGCGGCACGGACGCGGCGTCGGTCAACACGGTCGTCTGTCCCGGCTCGGGCCCGGCGACCACGGCCGGCATATGGCCGGCGTTGCTGTACTGCAGCACCCCCGATTCGGTGTCCAGGATGGCCAGAAAGACCGTCGTGCAGTACGCATTCGGAATGAGCGACGCGGCCGAGTCGAGTTGCTCGAGCACGAGCGCCGGCTGGGCGCCGTTGATCAACAGTGCGCGCGCCGAGCTGCGTAGCTGGCCCATGATCGACGCCGCCGGCAGGCCGCGCCCCACACAGTCGCCGACGACGATGCCGATGCGGTTGTCGCCGATCGGCAGCACGTCGTACCAGTCGCCCCCGATTTCCAACGGCGGGACGGCGGGTTCGTAGCACACGGCAAAGCCCGGCGGTGGCTCCACGGTCGGCAGCATCGCGCGCTGCAAGGTCAGCGAGGTCTCGCGGGCACTCTCGAACTGCCGCACATGCTGCATGGCCAGACTGAGGTGGCCGATCAGCACGGTGACCAGAAGCCGATCCTCCGCGCTGATCCAGCGCGGGGCGCGGAGCTCCAGCCACAAGGCAAGGTCTCCGGTGCCGGAGAGCACCGCGACCATGCCCCGCGCCTTGCCGGGATTGTCGGGTCGGTCAACGGCCTTGGCCGTCAGCGGAAGTTGGTGACGCGCATCCTGAAACGTGTTGCGCAACAACGGGTCAAGTCCACGCCAACCGGACACCGAAGGTTCACCGGCGACCTGGACGTTCGGTTCGCCGTCGCCGCTGGGCCACGAGACGGCGACAACGCGTTGGACGTCGATCGCCGTTCGGCACTCCTCGAGAGTGATCGCCAGCAACTCCGCCACGCTCTTGGCGACGGCCACCGCGGTGGCGAGCCGCAGCACCGCGCTTTCCCGGGCGGCAAACGCGCGTTCCGCGGTGATGTCGCGAATCGTGCCGACGTAGACATCCTGGTCGGTGCCGGTCGCCTTGACCGCGTTGATGCTCACCTTCACCCAAGCGAGGTGGCCGTCCCGATGCCGAATCGGTGTCTCGTATTCGGCGCTGCCGTTGCGCCCCACCAGGGATTGCTGGTTACGCGCCGTGTTCTTGTCGACCAGCCAGGGTTGCGGCCACCGGTACGGCAGACCTTCGGCCGGATAGCCGAGGATTTCGATGAAGGCGTGGTTGACTTCGATCACCGAGCCTTCGTGATCGGCGACGAAGAATCCCTCCTGCAGCGAATTCACCAGGGCGGTACGGAATTTGTCGCGGTCGGCCAGGCCTTCGGCCCGGGCGCGCTGCTCGGCGTAGCGCCTGTTGCCGTCGAGAAATCCCCGCGTTGCGACGTCGAGTGGGGCCAGCATTTGCAGCAGGAACTCCAACGCGATCGGCGCGTCGAGTCGGACATCCTTCGAGTGTTCGAGAATCAGCCGCACGTGCTGCTCGATGATGTCGAGCATGCTGATTTCTTCTTGCAAGGCACGGCGACCGAGTTCGTACCCGACGGCCAGGCTGTCCTCATCGCGTGCGTCCAAATAGGCGTGCAGCGCGGCGGCATACCGAGCGTGGAAGTCCTCCGCAAAGGTGCCGTCGTTCATGTCGAGGTTCCCCGGTGGCGGGCCGCCAGCACCATCGCGTCGTCGGTTTCCTTGGCGTGCTTACTCAGGATCTCTCCGGCGATCACCGCCGCGGATGCCGCGAAGTCGATGTGCTCCAGGTGGTCCTCGGCAATACCGTCGGTGGTCATCAAGATCAGGTCGCCGGCGCGAATCGAAACCACCTGCGCCGGCCTGATTTCCGGTATTCGGTAGCCGACGATCCCCGCGGTGAGGCGCGCGCTGGATCGGATCTGGATACCGGTCGCGGCCTTGGTGACTACGTTGGCGGCGACGTTTCCCACCCCGGTCCAGGCCAGGGCGCCGGCGCCGAAATCCACCCTGGCCAGGGTCATGGCAACTCCCCGAGTGCCGCCCAGCACCCGGTGGCAGAGCTGAACGAGGGCCTCGACGCGCTCGGCGCGCGCCCTGGTGAGCGTATCGACGGCGCGCAGCGCGGCCGTTTCAGCGGCCGGGCCGTGCCCGAGTCCGTCGATCACGCCGAACAGCGCGGCGTCGTCGCCGATCCCGATCGCGATCGCGAGGTCTCCCGAGACGCGCTCGCCCGGGAGCGGGCGACCCGCGGTTGCCCACTCGATCGGTCCCAGCCTGCCGTTTTCATGCACGGGCGGGAACCCATTTCCACATTTCGACGACCGTGCCGCGGCCGATTTTCGAGTCGACGACCAGTCGGTCCATCAGCCGGCGAGCCCCGGGCAGGCCCAGCCCTAACCCGCGACCGGTCGAGTACCCGTCCTCCATGGCGCGTTCGATGTCGGCGATGCCGGGCCCGTCGTCCTCGGCGCGTACCACCAGGGCCTTGCGGCCCTCCCGGTCGGCCACCGTGACCCGGATGGCGCCGCGACCCGCATAGCTGGTGATGTTTCGTGCGATTTCGGAGATCGCCGTGGCGATCATGGTGACGTCGGTCAGCGAGAACCCGAGATCCAGTGCAAGCTGATGTCCGGCTTTGCGGGCCGCGACGATGTCATCGGACTTATAGATATCGACGACGATGTCACCCGCCACCGTCGCGCCCGATCGTCGATTTGCCCGCTCCCCGTTGACGATTCAACAGGGCCAGCCCCTCTTCGAGGTCCAGCGCCGTATTCATGTCGTCGAACGCCAGACCCAGTTGGACCATCGCGAAGGCCACCTCTGGCTGCAGACCCACGATCACGGTGTCGGCCCCGCGCAGCCGGGTCATGTGGGCGATGGTCCGCAGCGAGCGCGCGGCGAACGAATCCATCACGTCGATGGCGGTGACGTCGACGATGATGCCCTGTGCGCGGAACCTGCTGACCCGCTCCATGAGGTCCTGCCGTAGCCGTTCGGTGTCGGAGTCGGTGAGCGCGGCCTGCACCGAGGCGATCAGGATCGAGCCCTGTTTCAGGATGGGGACTGGCATGGATTGCTCGCGCCGTGGCTACCCGGTGGTCTCGCCGGTGCGCGTGACTTCGTAGCCCAAGAGGCGCTCGGCCTCCTCGATACCACCCTGCAGGTCACCGACGGCGTTCATCTTCGACAGGTCCAGCCCGATCGTCACCAGCGTCAGCGCGATCTCCGAGGACAGGCCGGTAATGATCACGCTCGCGCCCATCAACCCTGAGGCATCGACGGTCTGCACCAGGTGGTTTGCCACGGTGGAGTCGATGGTGGGCACACCGGTGATGTCGATGACGACGACCTTCGCGCGGTTCGCGCGGATGGCCCGCAGCAGTTGTTCGGTGACCTGGCGGGCGCGCTGACTATCGAGCACACCGATGATCGGCAGAATCAGCAGCTGCTCGCGCACCTGCAGCACCGGCGTCGACAGCTCTCGGATGGCTTCCTGCTGTTGGCGGATGATGCGCTCGCGCTCTTGCACGAAGCCGACGGCGACTGTGTTGGCGATGCGGTTGGCCGCGGGCTCGTAGGCGTCGAGGACTCGGTTGAGCAGGTCGAAGTCCGTCTGATATTTCTCGAACAGCGAACGGGCCAACACGTCACGCAGCAGCAACACAATGCCGACGACCTCGTTCGTCTCGACGCCACGCGGAATGATGCGCTCGGACAAGTCGCGTGCGTAGTCCTGCAGCGCCTCGACGCTACCGGTCTCGAGTACCTCGACGTAGCTGTCGTACACCGTCGTCGCCTCGGAGAAGATCTCCTCCGGCGACATCGCGGTCAGAAGTTCGGCTGCGGTGATTCTGCGTGCCCACTCCTCGCGCAGAATCGTTCGATTTTGGCGCAAATGTTGGACCAGCTGCGGCAACAGGCCTTCGGTGGAAATACTGGCGGTTTGCGCGACGGTGGTGGTGCTGCCGAAATCGGACGGCGAATCTGACATCTGGCCTCCCGTGCCCCGTCGTGCAGTGCGCTGCGCCTATGGGGAGACTAGCCTGGGTGCGCGCGGCGCAGGTGTCGAGGGCTTATTCTTCTCGCAGTTCGCACGTCAGGTTAGGCTTGCACCACGCTTGAGGCCCCGGACAAAGGATCGGCATTGTCAGCTCCTGATTCGATTACCACGTTGGTTGAGGACCACGATGGCGTGTCCGTGGTCAGTGTCAGCGGCGAAATCGATCTGGTCACCGCTCCGGCCCTTGAACAAACCATCGGCGCGGTGCTCGCAGATGGCCCCGCGGCGCTGGTCATCGACCTTTCCGCGGTGGACTTTCTCGGCTCGGTAGGGCTGAAGATCCTCGCGGCGACCTATGAGAAGCTCGGCAAGTCCACCGAGTTCGGGGTGGTTGCGCGCGGTCCGGCGACCCGCAGGCCCATTCATCTGACCGGCCTGGACAAGACCTTCCCGCTGTACCCGACGCTCGACGATGCCTTGACGGCCGTGCGGGACGGCAAACTCAACCGCTGAGCACGCGCTATCGCATCAGCACCGCATCAGCGAGAGATTCCGCCAGAAGTTCACCAGGCTGTCGGTGCCACCGAAGAGCGTGGTGAAGTTTGTGGAGTCGACCAATACGATGTCGCCGGCCCGGTCCGCGGTGGGCGGCATCCAGATGAGCGCGTTGAGCTCGGTGCCGCCGGCGTCGGTGAATGGATGCGGCCGCGTGGGATCGATTCGTTGACGCCCCAGCACGCGCAGCGCGTCGTTTTCCGGCGACGTCAGTTCGTAGTGCGGCAAGTGCGGGTGGAAGTTGAAGGTGGTGACGTTGTCGAGGAGTCGCAGCGCGTCCAGGTCGGCGAAACCGGTCAACGGAGCAATCTGGTTGCTGCCCTGGATAACTGCCGGCCGGAGCCCCCATTTGTTGTAGACGGGTACGTCCAGGGCCGTCATCAGCGAGCGCGTGTAGTGGCTGAAGCGCTGTTGGCGAGGTACCAGCGGGTCGCCGTGGTGTAGGTATTCGATTTGGCGTTGCGCCGCGTCGTCCGTGTACCCGACATCATGATGCGGCGCCAGCAGCAGGCAGGTCCCCTCCCGCCGCAGCCACGTCCGAATCGCGGCGACCTCCTCGGGCTGTGCTTCTTCTTGGCCGAGAACGTGATCGAGCCCGAAGACCATGAGGGTGTCGGTGTCGGCCAGCACCCGCTCGTCGATCGGCAGTTTGTAGCCGGCTTGGTCGATGCGCTGGAACACCGCGACCGGATGACCCGTCACCTCGCCGGTCAGTTCTTGGAAGTGCAATGTCGAGCGGTGGAACAACTCCAGCGTTCCCGCGATGCCTTGCAGGAAGTGCGCCGCATCCCATTCCGGGGTCTCGTAATTCGGCCAAGCCACCCGGCGCACCTCGGTCATCGTGGAGAACCGATTGTCCAACGCGGCGGGATCACGCTGGGCTTCCCAGGGATAGCTCCATGTCCAGTAGATGCTGATACGCCGACGGCCCGGCGTGTGCTTGCGGGCAAGGTGCGCCTGGTTGTAGGTGCGCGCGGGTTGCGTGGTGCTCATGGCGTCCCCATCAGGTGAGCGCGGCCAGGTATCTGAGGCCGTTGAGGCCCGGAAGAAAGAAGTATGCCCCGCCGGTAAGGGTGGTAAAGGCGGGCAGTCCTTTGAGAACCTTGCGAATAGGACGGGTCGGGATCTTGTATTCCATTGTGCCGTCCTGTGTTCCGCAGATCGGATCGCGTTCGTTGCCCAATTCGTGGAAGTTGCGGTCGTTGATCCACACGTTCTGCGCGAACTCGAATTGACGGACGAGGCTGGCGCAGATGATGAACGCGGCGATGCCCCGATCCGCGCCGTCGTCGCCGGCTCCCTCTGGAAGCGCCTCGCCGTAGGTCGCGCCGCGCCGGATCATCCGGCGACGGTTCATGTTGACCGCCGTGTCACGGGGGTTCAGCCGGCGGATGTGGGAACCCAACGGCGCGGCATAGCCGAACGGGTCCATCTCCTTATAGTTGAAGTCGTTGTTACGCAAAGGATCCGCGCCGAGTTTCGGGTCGTCAGCGTGTGGCGCCAGAACCAACGGTGCGCCGCTCGGCCACCGGCCCATGAGCTTCGCGGCGAGCAGGCCCTGATCCTCCGCCGTCCCTGTCCGCTCCTTCAGGTAGTTCCTGAACAAGCCGACGTGCTCCCGCAGCCGCCGGTAGGCCATGTAGCTGCCGTTGCGCGACAATTCCTCGGGCTGAGGCAGTTTCGTGATCACTCCTTCCTCGTCGGGGTAGCCGAGGATGAACTCTCCGGGTTGTAGCGGCCCGCCGGAACCCGGTGTCGGCTCTTCGCCGGCGCCCTCGATCACCGGCTGCGACAATCGATCCCGAAAACCGAAGTGGTCATGCGCGTAGTCGAACGGCGGCGTCGCGTTCAGGTCGAGAAAGGACAGCACCCGCACGCCGGGGCATCGGGCGACCAGGTCGGCGTGCGCCGCGGTGCAGCGCTGGTGCTCGGCATCGTTGCGCGCGAACAGGATTGCGATGGCGTGCAGGTCCTCGCCGGCCAGTCCGCCCACCCAGCTGCGGGGGTTGTTCGATCCGGTATCGCCCAGGATGTCGGCGCGCGCGGCCATGCCCTCCCGAAACTCGTCCGGAAACGTGGCCAGTGAATCCTCCGAAACACCAAGCGCCCGCAGGCCGTTCCAGGTGAAGGCGAGCGTGATCCAGCGATCCTGGCTGTCCATCGTCTTCCGTGCG
>DASSGQ010000275.1:0-2185 GCA_035693385.1 Mycobacterium sp. | reverse complement strand
GGCGAGGCCAACGAGATCTTCATCGAGCACGCCGTAGACCTTGGGTGTGAGGCGCTGATGGGGGCGCTCGACGAGGCGGGGCTACAGCCCCAAGACATTGACATGATCGCCACCACCACGGTCACCGGTGTCGCGGTTCCGTCGCTGGATGCCCGAATTGCCGGACGAGTGGGCTTGCGGCCGGACGTGCGCCGGGTGCCGCTGTTCGGGCTGGGTTGCGTGGCGGGCGCGGCCGGGGTGTCCCGGCTGCACGACTACCTGCGCGGGGCGCCGGACGAAGTCGCGGTTCTCATCGCGGTCGAGTTGTGCTCGCTGACCTATCCGGCGGTCAAACCGACCGTGTCCGGACTGGTCGGGAGTGCGCTCTTCGGCGATGGAGCCGCCGCAGTGGTGGCCGTCGGTGAACGCCGTGCCGAGCAGGTTCGTGCGGGCGGGC
This sequence comes from Mycobacterium sp., assembly GCA_035693385.1. Lineage (GTDB taxonomy): Bacteria > Actinomycetota > Actinomycetes > Mycobacteriales > Mycobacteriaceae > Mycobacterium. Next base: position 1,749 of record DASSGQ010000275.1, on the reverse strand, counting down.
CCGACATTCTCGATTCGCGCAGCCGCCTCTATCCCGAGTCGCTGCACATCATGGGCTGGAACGTCAGCTCGGCCGGCCTTCAGCTGGTGCTGTCCCCCGAGCTCACGACCCTCATCGACCGCTACCTCGCCGACGACGTCAACGGGTTCCTGGCCCTGCACGGGCTGACCAAGGACGACATTGGCGCATGGGTGAGCCATCCGGGTGGTCCCAAAGTCATCGACGCGATCGCCAACACCCTCGAGTTGCCGCCCGAGGCGCTCGAGTTGACCTGGCGGTCGCTGGGCGAAGTCGCCAACCTTTCGTCGGCCTCGGTGCTGCACATCTTGCGTGACACCATCGCCAAGCCGCCGCCCAGCGGAAGCCCCGGACTGATGCTTGCGATGGGTCCGGGATTCTGTTCAGAACTGGTGCTACTGCGCTGGCACTAGGTGGATGGTGGCGACCCGCGGCGCCCGGCTACACCGCGCTTACTGGCTCGTCGGTGACGTCGACGGTAAGCCCCGGCCTGGGGGCCAGTGCGGCGAAGTTTCCTGCGCGGATGCGCTGAACAGGCAACCGCAGCGTGGTCCTGGCGACCAGCCGGGCGAGCATGACGGTCATCTCCGTGGTGGCCATGACCGCGCCGATGCAGCGATGCAAGCCCCCGCTGAACGGAATGAATTCAGCGGGTGCGGGCTTGCGGTAGCCCGGTGCCCCCGGCTCCCAACGCAGCGGCCGGAATTCGGTTGGTGAGGGCCATAAGTCGGGCAGCCGGTGGGTGACGTAGGCGCTGAAGATCAGCAACCGTCCCGCCCGGATGCGGTGCCCGTCGAACCAAAGGTCGCGCATCACCCTGCGCGCGGAGATGACGGCGGGCGGGTATAGCCGTAGCGTCTCGTGGACGACGCCGTTGAGGTAGGTGAGCGCATCGAGGTCGCCCGCCCTCGGCGGCCTTTTGCCGAGCACGCGATGTACCTCCTCGGCGGCGGTGTCCCACGCGCCCGGTAGGGACAGCAGGCTGTAGATCGCCCACGCCAGCGCGCCGCTCGTGGTCTCGTAGCCGGCGGTGATCAGCGAAATGACCGAATCGCGAATCTCGTTGTCGCTTAATGTGTAGCCGTCGTCGTCGCGCCCGCCGATCAGCATGGTCAACATGTGGTCGTCGGACTTGGGCTGGGCGCGGGCGTCCGCGATCTGGGCGTCGACGAGGTCATTGATGCGTTCCCGGGCCGCCATCGCCCGTCGCCAACCCGGCGAGTTGACCCGCTGCTGCAGCAGCACCACCTGCGGGAGCCGGTGGGTGAGGTCTAGCAGCGGCTGGAGTTGCTCTCCAAGGAAGTCCGAGTGGACGGCCATGCGCTGACCGAACAGGCTTTCGGCGGTGCTACGCCGGACCGCGCGGCGGCACTCCTGATAGATATCCAGCCGCTGCCCGCGCCGCCACCCGTCTATTACGGCGTCGATGCTGGCGACCATAGTCTGCACGTAGTCTTGGACCTGTCGGTGACGCAGCCCCGGCGCCACGACGCTGCGGCGGTGCCGGTGGTCATCCCCGTCGCTCACGATCAGCGCAGTGGGCCCGTCGACCAGAGCCAGGTTTTGAAACGTCTCGCGCCAGCTGAACGCGTCGGCATTGGCGAACACGAACTTGTTGGCCTCGGTGCCGAGCAAATAGGTGTAGCCGTGCCGGCCGACCCCGGAATTGATGACCGGCCCCCGTCGCCGATGCAGCGCCAGCAACGCCTCACCGGGCGGGTAGGAAAGCGG
>DASSGQ010000274.1:0-3762 GCA_035693385.1 Mycobacterium sp. | reverse complement strand
TGTTCTACGTCTTCTGGGAAATCATGCTGATCCCCATGTACTTCCTGATCGGCGGTTTCGGTCAGGGCGCCGGCAGGTCGCGCGCGGCGGTGAAGTTCTTGTTGTACAACCTGTTCGGCGGTTTGATCATGCTGGCCGCGGTGGTCGGGCTGTATGTGGTTACCGCGCAGCATGGTCCGGGCACGTTCGACTTCCGTGACATCGTGGCAGGCGTCGCCTCCGGCCGGTACAGCGCTGACCCCGCGGTGATCAAGGCACTGTTCTTGGGCTTCATGTTCGCGTTTGCGGTCAAAGCTCCACTCTGGCCGTTCCACCGCTGGCTGCCCGACGCCGCGGTCGAGGCCACACCGGCGACCGCGGTGCTCATGATGGCGGTGATGGACAAGGTCGGCACCTTCGGCATGCTGCGCTACTGCCTCCAGCTATTTCCCAGCGCCTCAACCTATTTCCGTCCGCTGATCGTGGTGTTGGCGGTCATCGGGGTGGTCTACGGCGCGATCGTGGCGATCGGCCAGGCCGACATCATGCGCCTGATCGCCTACACGTCGATCTCGCACTTCGGATTCATCATCCTGGGCATTTTCGTGATGACCAGTCAGGGACAGAGCGGGTCCACGCTCTATATGCTCAACCACGGCCTGTCCACCGCGGCGGTGTTCCTGATCGCCGGTTTCCTGATTTCGCGGCACGGCAGCCGCGCGATCGCCGACTACGGCGGCGTACAGAAGGTGGCGCCGATCCTGGCGGGCACGTTCCTCGTCTCGGCGATGGCCACCCTGTCGCTGCCCGGCCTGGCGCCGTTCATCAGCGAATTCCTGGTCCTGTTAGGCACTTTCAACCGGTACTGGCTGGCAGCGGCGGTCGGGGTCACTGCGCTGGTGCTGTCGGCCATCTACATGTTGTGGCTCTACCAGCGGGTGATGACCGGACCGGTCGCTCGAGGAAACGAGCGAATCGGTGATCTGGCGCCGCGCGAAATGATCGTCGTCGCACCGTTGATCGCGCTGCTGATCGCGCTCGGGGTCTACCCCAAGCCGATGCTGGATCTCATCAATCCCGCGGTCGAAAACACCATGACCACCATCGGCCAGCACGACCCCGCGCCAACCGTGCCACCGGGTACCCGCGTGCCCCGGACAGCCGAAGGACCGCACCGATGACCCTCCCCACCCCCAGCGTCGAGTACTTCCTGCTGTCTCCGATGCTCATCGTCTTCGGCGTCGCGGTGGCCGGCGTGCTCGTCGAAGCTTTCCTGCCCAGGCGAATTCGCTACGGGGCCCAGGTGACACTCACCCTCGCCGGCCTGATCGCGGCGTTCGTCGCGGTCGTCGAGGTGAGCCGCTCGGTAGACGCCTCCGGACGCACCGCGGTGCTCGGCGCGGTGGCCATTGATCGTCCGGCGCTGTTCTTGCAGGGCACCGTGCTGCTGGCCGCGGTGCTGGCGGTCATCTTCATGGCCGAACGCACGCAAGCCAAGACGACAAGCAAGGTGACCGTGGGGGCGGCGGTGGCGGGCGCACGCGGATTGGACTCCTTCACCCCGCAGGCGTCCGCGGTTCCCGGCAGCGACGCCGAACGCGAGGCGGAGCGCGCCGGAGCCGCCCAAACCGAGCTCTTCCCGCTGGCGATGCTGTCCGTCGGCGGCATGCTGGTGTTTCCCGCGTCCAACGACCTGTTGACGATGTTCGTTGCGCTGGAAGTTCTTTCGCTGCCCCTGTACCTGATGTGCGGGCTGGCCCGTCATCGCCGTCTGTTGTCCCAGGAAGCCGCGATGAAGTACTTCCTGCTGGGCGCGTTCTCGTCGGCGTTCTTCCTCTATGGCGTGGCATTGCTCTACGGCGCGACCGGCACGTTCGTCCTGCCCGAGATCCGGGATGCGCTTGCGGCCCACAGCGATAGCTCCACGGCGCTGATCGGCGTGGCGCTGCTGTCGGTAGGGCTGCTGTTCAAAGTGGGCGCGGTCCCGTTCCACTCCTGGATTCCCGACGTCTACCAGGGTGCACCCACCCCGATCACGGGATTCATGGCGGCGGCCACCAAGGTCGCGGCGTTCGGGGCGCTGCTCCGGGTGGTCTACGTCGCATTGCCCCCGCTACACGATCAGTGGCGTCCGGTGCTGTGGACGATTGCGATCCTCACCTTGGCGGTGGGGACCATCACCGCGGTCAACCAGACCGACGTCAAGAGGATGCTCGCCTATTCGTCGGTCGCACACGTCGGCTTCATCCTCATCGGTGTAATCGCCGGTAGTGCGGCGGGTCTTTCCGCCACGTTGTTCTATCTGGTCGCCTACAGCTTCAGCACCATCGGCGCGTTCGCCATCGTCGGCCTGATCCGCAACGCCAACGGAGTGGAAGACGCCACGCTGTCGCATTGGGCGGGGCTCGGGCAGCGTTCACCCATTGTGGGCGTGATGTTTTCGATGTTTCTGTTGGCCTTCGCCGGCATCCCGCTGACGAGTGGTTTCGTCGGCAAGCTGGCGGTGTTCAGGGCCGCCGCCGAGGGCGGCGCGGTTCCGCTGGTGGTCGTCGGTGTGGTCGCCAGCGGTGTCGCTGCGTACTTCTATGTGCGGGTCATCGTTTCGATGTTCTTCACCGAGGCAACCGACGACACCCCGCGGGTGGTGGTACCGGGCATCTTGAGCAAGCTTGCGATCGCCGTATGCGCCATCGTCACCGTGGTTTTGGGGATCTTCCCGCAGCCGGTGCTCGACCTGGCCGACCGGGCCGTCCAGCTGGTGCATTGACGCCACAGTGGCGCTGCAGTGACGCAGCCGCGATGCCAATTCGGCGGACTTCACGTCAGCTCAAGAACGGGCGCGTCGCTAAGACATAGATCCCCAGGGCTCCGAGCGGCGCGGCCAGAGGCAACCACGGCAGCTGCAGCGGGAACGACGCGGCAATCAACCCCGTCGACGTAAACCCAACGGCGCCAATCACTGTCGGCCAGTTCCAGATGACGGCGCCCGCGGACGTCGCGGCGGTATGGCGGGACACCAGGTATGCCGCGGCGCACAGTCCGGACCAAGCGGCGAACACCAGCGACGTATCCGACACCGCGATCGTTGCCACCGAAAGCAAAACCGCGAGCGTCGCCACCGGCCGAAACAGCACTCCGACGCCTACCGCGATCAGAGCTGCCGCCGCTCCCGCGACGACCGCCGGCCCGTGAGACCCGACGGCGGCGAAGCCGACCATGAGAAGGCCGAAAACGGGCGACGAGGCGACCCCAGCCCAGCGTGTGAGTGGTTTCATGCCGCCGTCATCCCCTGAGCCGTCCCCGCACCCGACGCCGCTGGTCCGGCAGCACGCCCATCGACTCCTCCAGGCTCTGATCCCCCCGCCACGACACGATGTCGACACCGACGGTGGCCATGTCGCGATACATGGCGGAACGCTGCAGCGCCCACAGGCGATCCACCAGGGGATCCTGCCGGCCCTCGAACGGCGAACTGTCCAGAATGTCGACGGCGACCACAATATGGCCGCGTTTACGCAGGTCGATCAACGCCAACGCGAACTCGGTGTCGAGCAGCGTGGAGAAGGCGATGACGATCGCCCCGGCGGGGACGGCGGCACGCGGCGCCAGTGTGCCCGTTGTGTTTTCGAATCGGTCGCCGGCGTCCAACACGGTATCCAGCACCCGGTAGAACTGGCGCTGGCCGATGTCGGCGCCGAGCCAACGTGGGCGGTTGCCGCCGAGGGCGACGATTCCGGCGCGATCGCCGTGCCGCAACGCAGTCTGCACCACCTGCGCCGCGCC
>DASSGQ010000273.1:0-5401 GCA_035693385.1 Mycobacterium sp. | reverse complement strand
GGCTCGCGCGATCGTTTCGCCCGCCCGAATCGTGCTGCTGGACGAGCCCACCGAGCACCTCGATGCGATCGACGCCGAACGGCTCCTCAGCGACCTGTTGGGCCCGGATCCACGGCTGATGTCCGCGGAACGCACCGTCGTAGTGGCTACTCACCACTTGCCCAGCGGCATTCGCTGCCGCGAACTACACGTCGACCGGGCGGGCTAACCCCGCTCAGAGGTGGCGTCGGCGGGGCATGAACTCCAGCGTCAGCAATGCGAACGCCAACGGAACCAGCTGCGTCATCGATATCAGCGCGTACCGTCGGGCGTCCAAGGCGTGAAACTTGCACACATATCGATACAGCGACTCGAGCGCGATCAACGGGTCGAGAACATGGATCAGCCGATAGAAGACGCGCTGCAGCCAACCGCGATTCTGGTCCTCAAAGATCTCGGGGAACGCCGCGAAGGACAACGATACCCGTTGCGCGCCAGCATCTTTGGCGGCCTCGATCATGTCGACGCTAAGTCGTTCGTCGATCCCATTGGGGGCTCCGTGGCGGCGCCACGGGATATCGAGCGTGATATCGCTGCCGCCGCCGGCGGTTGCGTACCGATGGAAGCCCTGCACCCGTCCCGAGGCGTCCCTGGCGATGATGAGCTGTATTCCGGGGAATCGACGTTCCAGCACCCCGTCGAGGTTCATGTGAAAGCCACGATCCGTGTGCGCGCCGTGGGCGGAAGCCCGCACGACGTCGGTCAGCTCGGCAAGTCGCACGTCGTCGAGTTCCTGCTCGTTCACGATCTCGGTGGTGATGCCGGCATTGTGGGTGCGCTTGACCGCCTGACGCAGATTGCGGAATCCGCGTCCCTCCATGGAGAAGCTGGATACGTCGACCACGACATCGCGGCCAATCGGTATTGCCCGTAGCGCTCGACCGGTCACCCTCGTGTCATTCCACAGTCCGAGTCGCCGCTCGCTGCAACCGACCACCGCGATTCGCCAGCCGTGGGCATGACACATGGCGGCGAAATCGGCGACCAACTCCGGGAATTTGTCTTGCGCGCCGACAGGATCCCCGCCGACCGCGGCGAACCCCAGCCGTGTCCGGTATGCCAGCGCGGCGCTGCCGTCCGCGGTGAAGTGGTAGCACTTGCCGGTCTGCATCGCGAATGGCGCCAATGGGTCGTCGCTGGTGGCGTTGATCAATGCCCACACACGAGGCAGGTCCGCGGCCCGCGCATGCGACGATGTCGGCCACATCAGCACCATCCCCGAACTCACGATGATCGCGTCGCCGAGCAGGTCGAAGGACAGCACATGCGAGCCGATCCCCGCCACCACACAGATGGCGGCAGCGGCTGCATGCATGGCCGTCACCGGACGCCCCAGGAAGATCCCGCGAGCGATCAATGCGACCGCCGCCAGAACCGTCAGCGACCAGTCCAGCCGGTCGACGTAGTGCCAGTCGGGGCGATGGTGGTGGTGGGCGAGTATCACGACGAGCCAGCTCGCCGCGCAGAGCAGAGCCAGGGCCCCCAACCAGCGAGCCGCAAGCGAATCCACGTGGACGACAACGCGTTCGCGCGCGCGAGACTTCGCGGTGATGTCGAGCGGTGACCCGTTCACGTCTCACCTCCCGATGCGCTGACACCGCAGCTGGGCGGCCCATTTGCCGCCTCTGCACCGAATTTCCCGGCTGATTACAACGTACGCCCGATGGCGGTCGCACCGACCCGAAATCGGACGGTTGTCCTGCTGGTATTTCGTCGACCGGCCCTATCGGCGGGACGGAGGAAAGTATTTCAGCACGCCCTCCTGCACCACCGTCGCGATGACCTGTCCGGCGCGATCGAAGAAGTGCCCGGTGCCCAAACCGCGCGAATCCGCGGCGACCGGCGACGACGTCGAATACAACACCCAGTCGTCGAAGTTGACCTGCCGGTGGAACCAGACGGAATGGTTGGCAGACGCGGCGAAGATGCGATCGTAGCCCCACGACAGCCCGTGCGTGGTGATGACCGAGTCCAGCACGGTGGTGTCCGAGGAGTACACCATCAGCGCGGTGTGCAGCACCGGGTCGTCGGGCAGCGCGCCCAGCGCCTTGACCCAGACCCTGTTGTGGGGCAGCCGGTCTCCTTTGTCCCGCATCACCCAGGAGGGGTCATTCGTATAGCGCCATTCGATCGGCTGCAGGGCGTTGACGAAGTGCGGGACGGTCTTCTCGTAGCCTCGCAACAGCTCGCCGATCGATGGCTGCGTGTGGGGCTCTGGGACCTCTGGTGGATCGACGGCGTGCTCGAGGCCGCTCCCGCCGGACATGTACGAGATCATCGCCGAGGACAACAGGACGCCGTCTTGCAGCGCGTCCACGCGCCGATTGGCGAAGCGACGCTCGTCGCGCAACCGGACCACGTGGAACTCGATGTCTTTGGCGATGTCTCCGCCGTTGATGAAGTGCACCGACAGGGCGCTGGGCGGCAGGCCGTCGCGGATCAGCGTGCGACTGCTCGCGACGAACGATTGCGCCATGAGCTGGCCGCCGAAGGTCCGCATCGGGTTCTTGCTCGGATGGGACCCGATGAACACGTCATCGGCGACGCGGTTGAGGTCGAGTATCGCGAGCAGTTCCTTGAAATCCGAGGTGGATGGTGTCGCGGGTTCTTCTCCCGCATTCGGTTCCTGAGACTCACGGCCGGCCGGCACAGACTCTCCTCGAACTCGTTTGTTTTCCAGCTCTCCCCCGCAAGCGGCGGGTACCCCCACCTCAGCCCGCTACGCGGGCCGCATCGTCGCCGGGTTAGACGTCGTCCTCCCCGATCCGGTGCACGTGGATCAGGTTGGTCGAGCCTACTGTGCCAGGTGGCGCGCCGGCGACGATGACCACCAGGTCACCGCGCTTGTAGCGACCGAGGTCGAGCAGCGACTTGTCGACCTGGCGGATCATGCCGTCGGTGGACGTCATCATCGGAACGATGAATGTTTCGGTGCCCCAGGTCATGGCGAGTTGGCTGCGCACCTCGGGCCACGCGGTGAAGGCGAGCAGTGGCAGCGGGGTATGCAGGCGTGCCAGCCGTCGCACGGTATCGCCGGATTGCGTGAACGCGACCAGGGCCTTGGCGTCGAGTCGCTCGCCGATATCGCGCGCGGCGTAAGAGATCACTCCGCGCTTGGTGCGGGGCACATGCGCCAACGGCGGCGCAGCCGTGGAATTCTCCTCAACCGCGCACACGATGCGCGACATCGTCCGGACGGCGGCCAAAGGGTACTTGCCCACCGAGGTTTCCCCGGACAGCATCAGCGCGTCGGCGCCGTCCAGCACGGCATTGGCGACGTCGGAGGCCTCGGCTCGGGTGGGCCGCGAGTTCTCGATCATCGAGTCGAGCATCTGGGTCGCCACGATGACAGGTTTCGCATTCTCCCGGGCCATCTGGATGGCCCGCTTCTGCACCAGCGGAACCTCTTCCAGCGGCAGCTCGACGCCGAGGTCGCCGCGGGCCACCATGATGCCGTCGAAGGCCAGCACGATAGCTTCCAGATTGTCGACGGCTTCCGGCTTCTCGAGCTTGGCGATCACCGGTACCCGCCGCCCGATCCGATCCATCACCTCGTGGACCAGCTCAACGTCGGACGGCGAGCGCACGAACGACAGGGCAACCAGGTCGACACCAAGTTCCAGCGCGAAGGTGAGATCCTCAATGTCCTTGTCCGACAAGGCCGGTGCGGACACGTTCATCCCCGGTAGCGACATGCCCTTGTTGTTGCTGACCGGGCCGCCCTCGACGACCGTGCAGATTACGTCGTCGCCCTCGATGCTGGAGACCAGCAGTCCGACCTTGCCGTCGTCGACCAGGACCCGGTCGCCGACGACAGCGTCCTTGGCCAACCTTTTGTACGTGGTCGACACCCGGTCGTGGGTACCTTCGCAGTCGTCGATGGTGATTCGTATCGTCTCACCGTCGGCCCAGAAAGTGGGCCCGGTGGCGAAGCGCCCCAGCCTGATCTTTGGGCCTTGAAGATCGGCGAGCACACCGACCGCGCGACCGGTGGAGTCGGAGGCGGCTCGCACCCGTCCATAGGCGGCTTTGTGATCGGCATGGTCGCCGTGACTGAAGTTCATTCGGGCGACGTCCATTCCAGCCTCTACCAGCGCCAGAATCAGGTCGTCGGAGTTGGTTGCAGGGCCAAGGGTGCAGACGATCTTCCCGCGTCTACTCACGACGAGTCAGCATAGTCCCGCCAAGCCGGAAGGGCCCGCGTTAATTGCTCCGCCGCGGCGGACTATCCCCCAAGAACGGTCGGAACCAGCGGAAAGCCAGGAAGATTGCGCAGCACCGTCCACGCGATTGCCACGACCGTGATCGTCAGCGCCGCCGGCACCGGCAGCGACGACTGGCCGCGGCGGCGGCGAACCAGCAGCCAGGCGGCCAGCACCGGGATCGCGACCAGCAGGAAGACGTTGTCGTTGATGCTGGCCATCAGATCGCCGTGCAGCAAGTCGTGCGTCATGCGAAGCCCACCGCAAAACGGGCAATTCCAGCCGGTCAGCCATTTGAACGGGCACAGCGGATACGCCGAATTCGTGTTGTGCGGATCGACCAGTCCGACATAGCCGACCGCGCCGGCGAGCAGCAGACCGGTACCCGCCGCGGCGTACGGACGATGACCGTGCGGGCCGTGGAGACGAGACTGCCTCGAAGCCCGAGAAGCCGGATCAGGTTCCATCGCGTAGTGGGCGACCCTGCGAGTCGGGGACCTTGTCGGTCAGAATGAGCACCGCGTCGACGATGCTCCAGATCAGACCGATTCCGCACGTGAGCCAGCCCACCAGCAGTTGCGCGATGCCGATTCCGATGTCACCGATGTAGAAACGCCCGATCCCGCCGATGCCGATCAAGCTGAGCAGCTGCAAAAGGCCCGCAACGGTCTTCGATTTGTCCGAAAGCGGTTGCCCGGTCACCGGGTGGCGGCCGAAGGGCGCGGAAGGGTCGTAGTACGGGCCGGGCGCCTGATACGGCGGGTAGGGCGGGTAGGGCGGCGGATACCCGGACTGATATCCCGGCGGCTGCTGCGGTGGCGGGTATCCCGGTGGCTGCTGCGATGGCGAGCCTGATCCTGCGGCGTCGTTCCACGACTGGTCAGTCACGGTTTCAGCATGCCAGATCCGCCGGGCTGCTGCGCTGGCCGCGGGACGTGACCGCTAACGACGCGTTCGGTTCCTCTGCAGGAAGCCGAATCGACGCCGGGCGCGGCCGCCCGGCGTCGTCGTCGCATCGGCCTTGGCTTCGTCGGTGGCTGTTCCGGCGTCTTCGGCGGGCGTCGTGTCGGGCGCGGCCTCAGGCTGGTCTTCTCGGTCCTCTGCGTCGACGTCGGACCCGGTGGGCGCTTCGTCGTGCGCGGGCTCCTCCACCTCGGCTT
>DASSGQ010000272.1:0-11487 GCA_035693385.1 Mycobacterium sp. | reverse complement strand
ACCCATTAGCCGGGTTGAACTTCGGGGGCCCGAACGGCGGCGTGCCGGTGAAGGGCGTCGGATCCTGGCCGGCGGCCGGACCCGCCAGCACCGGTTGGGCGAACGGGGCGGGCCACGGCGGCGGCGCGAACGGCGGTGGCGCGAGCACAGGTGGCGCGAGCGGGTCTGGGGGAGGCGGCGCCGCCAGCGGGTCGGGCGGTGGCGCGGGTGGGCCGACGGGGGCAGCGACCACCCCGGGGTCGCCGGGGGCCGGATCCGGATCCGCCAGCGCGGGCCCTGCACTCAGCACCAGCACCCAGCCCACTGCGGAAGCCAATCCGACTGCCTTCAGAGCGGCTAAGGGGCCCCTCCGAGTCCAGGCCCTCGTCCAGCCCGACATATGCATCCCTCCCGTCAGGTTTGGACCTAGTGTGGCATAGCGCTCGGGCCAGCTACCCGGTCTGCGCGCGGCGCCGGGCCGGTGATCGACGCAATTCGCCCCGTTGACCTGCGCAGTTATGAATTGGGCGAGCTTGCTGGAGGAATGTCCAGCATCTGCCGATTGGCCGTCATACCGGCCAACGCGACGCCCATCAGGGCCGCCGAGGCGGTCAGCATCAGCGCCACACTGCGCTCATACAGCAACCCGCCACCCAGCGAGCCGGCCATGATGCCCACCTGGAAAGCCGTCACGTACAGGCCCGACGCCCCGTCGGGATCGTCGGCTCCATTGCGCATCGCGGCGGACTGCAGCATCGGCGACACGGCGGTGGCCATGGCGCCCCACAGCACGATGGCGCCGGTCCCGACCAGCAGGGCCGTCACCGTGTGATGCCCGCCGAAGGCGAGCGCGGTCAGCAGGGCGAACGCCGCCGTAAGCCCGGCCATGCAAAAGATGACGGCACCTTTGGGCCGGCGGTCCAAAGGTTGGGCCACCAACCCCACCGCGATCACGCCGGCGGCGCCATAAGCGGCCAGTACCCAGGCCACGTTGGGTCCGCGCACGCCGACGACTTCGCGGATGATCTCCACGATGTAGGTGTAGGACACGAAGTGGCCGGTGACGCCGACCATAGTGATCAGGCTGACGACGATCAGCCGGCGATTACGATGGTGCCGCGCCCGCGGACCCACACACTTGAGCTGGTCAGCGCTGAGCACCATCTCGGGCAGCAGAAGCCGGGCCGCGACGGTGACGACGGCTGCAGCGACGGTGACGCAGACCGCGGCCAGCCGCCAGCCCCACATCAGGCTCATCGCCGCCGTCAGCGGGCTGCCGATCACCAGTGCCAGGCTGGTGCCTACGTAGATCGACATCGTGGCGCGACCGGCGTGGCTGGGCGGGACCAGCCGGGTGGCGATCGGGGCGATCACCGACCACAGCAGGCCGTGGGTCAGCGCGCACAGCACCCGTCCCGCGGCGAGCACCGCGAAATTGGGCGCCACGGCCGAGATGAGCTGGGAAACGGTCAGGCAGACCAGGCTGACCACCAACGCGCGCCGGCGTGGCCAGTGCGCCGTCCAGCGCACCAGCGGGACGGTTGTGAGGGCCGCCACCAGCGCGTACCAGGTCAGTAGGGTGCCCACCAGCACCACGCTGACTTGCAGGTCTCGCGCGATCGAGGGCAGCGCGCCGACCGGCAGAATTTCAGCGGTGACATAGATGAAGGCGGCGGCGCCCAGTACCGCTAGTTGCGCGGCGATCCGTGGCGTCCACGTTCGCGCGGCAGTGGTGGCAGTTTCGGCACTCATGGGCGTGGGTTTGCGCAATCCGCCGGGCCTTTTCCCTGGGTGGTCGTTCCTGGCCCGATTGCGCTGTCCCTACCGTACGCACTGCGGCAACGGGTTCGCCCAACTTAGCGGTTCAACACGCGTGCCCGATCAGGAACGCACCAACCGTGCGATGGCGGCAGAGGCTTCGGCCAGCTTATCGTCCGCGTCGTTGCCGCCCTCGGCCACCGCACGTGTCACGCAGTGGCTCAGGTGCTCGTCGAGCAGATTGAGGGCCACCGACCGCAATGCACTGTTGACAGCGCTGATCTGGGTGAGAACGTCGATGCAGTACTTGTCTTCGTCGATCATGCGTGCGATGCCACGCACTTGGCCCTCGATGCGCCGCAGCCGCTTGGCGTAGTTGTCCTTTTGCTGCGAATACCCGTGTGCAGTCGTCATCTCTCTCAACGCCCTCCCGGTGCCCGGGCGGCCGGCCCGATCGGTAACCCGAGTCTACCCCATACCCCATCGGGGTATAACCCCGCGCGGTTGCGGCGCGACCGACTCGCGCATACTTGAGCGATGGCTCCCACCACCGATTCGGCGCCCGCTCAAGGAGACGCCGACATCAAACCGCGTAGTCGTGACGTCACCGACGGCCTGGAGAAGGCCGCGGCCCGCGGCATGCTGCGCGCGGTCGGTATGGGAGACGAGGACTTCGCCAAGCCGCAAATCGGGGTCGCGTCGTCGTGGAACGAGATCACCCCGTGCAACCTCTCCCTGGACAGGCTCGCCAAGGCGGTCAAGGAAGGGGTGTTCTCCGCGGGCGGCTATCCGCTCGAGTTCGGGACGATCTCGGTTTCCGACGGTATCTCGATGGGTCACGAGGGGATGCATTTCTCCCTGGTGTCGCGCGAGGTGATCGCGGACAGCGTCGAAACCGTGATGCAGGCGGAGCGGCTGGACGGTTCGGTGCTGTTGGCCGGGTGCGACAAGTCGCTGCCCGGGATGCTGATGGCCGCCGCGCGACTGGACCTGGCCGCGGTGTTCCTCTACGCGGGCTCGATTCTGCCGGGCCTGGCCAGGATGTCGGACGGCAGCGAGCGCGAGGTCACGATCATCGACGCGTTCGAGGCGGTCGGCGCGTGCTCGCGCGGTCTGATGTCGCGCGAGGACGTCGACGCCATCGAGCGCGCGATCTGTCCCGGCGAGGGTGCGTGCGGCGGCATGTACACCGCCAACACCATGGCCAGCGCCGCCGAGGCGCTCGGGATGTCGTTGCCGGGCAGCGCGGCGCCGCCGGCGACCGACCGCCGCCGCGACGGGTTCGCCAGGCGCAGCGGCCAGGCAGTCATCGAATTGCTGCGGCGCGGCATCACCGCCCGCGACATCCTTACCAAAGAGGCGTTCGACAACGCGATCGCCGTGGTGATGGCCTTCGGCGGCTCGACCAACGCGGTGCTGCACCTGCTGGCGATCGCCCATGAGGCCGACGTCGCGCTGTCACTGGATGACTTCACCCGGGTCGGGTCGAAGGTTCCGCACCTTGCCGACGTCAAGCCGTTCGGCCGCCACGTGATGTCCCACGTCGACCACGTCGGCGGCGTGCCGGTGGTGATGAAGGCCCTGTTGGACGCGGGCTTGCTGCATGGTGACTGCTTGACGGTGACCGGCAAGACCGTTGCCGAGAACCTGGCCGCCATCGCACCGCCGGACCCCGACGGCAAGGTGCTGCGCGCACTGAACGATCCCATCCACACGACCGGTGGGATCACCATCCTGCGCGGTTCGCTGGCACCCGACGGCGCGGTGGTCAAGACGGCCGGTTTCGACTCCGACGTGTTCGAAGGCACCGCAAGGGTTTTCGACGGCGAGCGGGCCGCGCTGGACGCGCTGGAGGACGGCACCATCACCAACGGCGACGCGGTGGTCATCCGTTACGAGGGCCCAAAGGGTGGGCCCGGGATGCGCGAAATGCTCGCGATCACGGGCGCGATCAAAGGCGCCGGGCTCGGCAAAGACGTTCTGCTGCTTACCGACGGCCGGTTCTCCGGCGGAACGACCGGCCTGTGTGTGGGACACATCGCGCCCGAGGCGGTCGACGGCGGGCCAATCGCATTCCTGCGCGACGGTGACCGGATCCGCCTGGACGTCGCCGAGCGGGTCCTCGACGTGCTGGCCGATCCGGACGAATTCGAGGCCCGGCGAAAGGATTTCACTCCTCCCCCGCCGCGGTACAAGACCGGCGTATTGGCCAAGTACGTCAAGCTGGTCAGCTCGGCCGCTATCGGGGCGGTCTGCGGCTAGCCCTGAATTGGACTCCCGCCCAACGGACTTCGACAGCTAGGCGCTTTTCGCAGTCGCCCGCGTGCGGGTGCCGAAGTAGCTGGCGGTCATGCCGAGGAACGCCAACACCACACCGGCGACGACATTCGACCAGATCATGCCGTCGGTCAGGATGACGCCCTGCAGGATCCACGGCGACAAGATGAGCCACAGGCCGAGCACCGGCACCGTCCAGGTCAGGCCGTGGGCGCGGTCCAGTGCTGTCGCGAACCCGTACCCCAAGAACGCCGTGGCGAGCCCGACGATGAGGTCGCAGCTGGCAAGCTGTGCGGTCGAGCTGAATCCGACGATCCACGGCGAGGCGGCCGCATACAGGCCGGCCAACAGAATCAGGCCGAAAGTGAGGTGCGCACTCGGCAACTCGGCGGCGCGCTCATAACCGGCGCGCAGCGCCAACAAATCGGGGTGCTGATCGATTGATGAATGGACTGTACTCATTTGGCAACCCTTTCTCTTATCCAGCAAGCGGTATGGGCCCACCGCAACCCATCCATCTGCTCAAAGATTACGCTTGATCGCCGCAGGCCAGCAATGAAAATCGGCCGCAGAAAAACTCGCCCGAATCGTGCCATTCCGGCAAACGCCTAACGGCCTTTCTCACCGCACCAATGCGAACGCGAACCCGTCCCAATGTTTGGCCCCGACCGTCTGGATCACCGCGGTGTCCAGCGCGGGGTGCTCGCCCATCAGCTGCAACGTCTGGCGGGTTGCCCGCACTCTGGGGTCATCGGGCTCGGGTTCCAGGATCTCGCCGTCACGGATTACGTTGTCCACCACAATGACCGAGCCGGGACGAGCCAGCCGCACCGCCCACCGTAGATAGGCCGGGTAGTTCTCTTTGTCGGCGTCGATGAACACCAGGTCGAAGGGGTCGCCGGAGAGCGTCGGCAGCGTATCCAGCGCCGCACCGACTATCACTTCCACCCGGTCGGCAACGCCGGCCCGCTGCAGATTGGCCCGTGCCACCTCGGCGTGTTTGGGCTCGTATTCCAGCGTCACCACCCGTCCCTGCGGGCCGGCGCCGCGCGCCAGCCAGATGGCGCTGAACCCACCCAGCGTGCCGATCTCGAGGATGCGGCGCGCCTGGATCGCACCTGTCAACAGGGACAGGAATTTGCCCTGCTGCGCCGATACGGCGATGGTGGGCAACCCGGCGGCGTTGCTGGCCTGCACCGCGGCAGTCAATGCCGGATCGTCGCCGATCACGGTGCTGTCCAAGAATGCATCGACGTCTTGCGGGGTTGGTTTTTCGGTCATTCCGCCAACGCTAGCCCGGCACGCCGGAACGGTCCGGCGGGGCCGGGGCTATTTACCAGATACGGGTAGGGGGTATATGGTGAACTGGTCCACCACACAGAAGGGTGATTCGAAATGGCAAGCTACGAAACGGGAACCTTGCTGACGTGTGGCCACGAGGGCTGCGGCTGTCGCGTTCGCATCGAGGTTCCATGCCACTGCTCGGGCGCCACTGAGCCGTACCGCTGCACCTGCGGCGACGACCTGATCCCCGTCCAGTAGCGGGTGACACGCCAGCGGTGCGTTCGGGTCATGCCCGACTACCGTCCGAACGTGCGACCGGTGAGCTCGACCTCCGCTGACAGTTGCAGGGCGACCGACGAAGCGCCCACCGCCACGGTGTGACCGCCTGGCCTGATGCGCCAGCTTCCCGCGTTGCCGTCGTATCGGGCGATCAGTCGCGGATCCGCCTCGATCACCACCCGACGGGTGGCACCCGGCGCGAGCTCCACCCGTTCGAAGCCCAGCAACCGCAAGCACCGCTCGCCGGGAGCCGCCGTCAGATACAGTTGCGGGACGTCCGCCCCGTCGCGGTCGCCGACGTTGACGACGCTGAAGCTGACGCTGATGGTGTCACCTCCGCTCACCGTCAGCTCGTGATACTGAAACCTGGTGTAGGACAAGCCATGACCGAATCCGTACATCGGGGTCTGTCCACATTTGGCAAACCAGCGGTAGCCGACGTCGGCTCCTTCGAAGTAGTCGATTGTCGTCGGCGTCCCCCACGGAGCGTCGAGGTTGGGCAGCTCCGGCCGGGGCGTCTGACTGAGGTCGACAGGGAAGGTGATCGGCAGTCGGCCCGACGGGTTCACTTGGCCGACAAGGATTTCCGCGATGGCCTGACCGCCGGCCTGACCCGGATACCAGGCCTGCACGATGGCGTTCACGATGTCGTGCCAGGGCATGGTCACCGGGTTGCCGGTCTCCAACACCACGACGGTGTTCGGGTTGACGGCAGCGACGGCGGCAATCAGCGCCTCCTGGCCCGAGGGCAGGGATAGGTCGGCGGAGTCGAACCCCTCCCCCTCGGCGCGGATCGCGAAGACGATCGCGACGTCCGCTCGCCGCGCCGCCAGCACCGCCTCCGCCGGATTGACGCCGGGATCAAATTCGATCTGCGCGTTGGGAAGTCGCTCTCGCAGCTCGTCCAGCGGACTCGACGGCAATACGTACAGCTTGCGTGCGGCGGCCGCCAGGCCCGGGCCGCCGATCGGGATCACGCACGCATAGCCGCCCGGCGGAACGACGGCACTGGAACCGTAGCCGGCCGGGACGCCCAGCTGTGCGTAGCCGCCGACGACGGCGATGCGCGCGGTTGACTCCGGCTCCAGCGGCAGCACGCCACGATTGGTCAGCAGCACGATCCCCTGCCGTGCGACCCGCAGCGCAACCTCGTGGTGTGCCGCCAGATCCGGTGCGGGAGCGGGTTCGTGTCGGTCGATTCCGACCGCGAACATCGAACGCAGAATCCGCCGGACCATGTTCGCCAGGCGCTCTTTGGGCAGCCGGCCGTCGGCATAGGCGGCTCGCAGCCGCTCACCGAACGCCTCCGACTGCCACAGCAGCACGTCGAGCTGCGCGCCGCAGTCCTGGTCGAGGCCGCCCAGCGCGCATTCCCAACTCGGCGTCGCGCCCCAGTCGGACATGACCCAACCGCGGTATCCCCAGACGCCTTTCAGCACTTCGTTGATCAACACGTGGTTTGCGGCGGCGTAGTGGCCGTTGACCTTGTTGTAGGCCGCCATCACGGCGCCGGGCTGCGAGCGTTCGATGGCCATCTCGAAGGCCAGCAAGTCGGATTCGCGGTGCGCGTCGGGGTCGACGACCGCGTCCAGCCAGTGCCGGTTGGTCTCGTTGCAGTTCAGCGAGTAGTGCTTGACCGTCGAGATGACGCCTTGTTGCTGGATCCCGTTGACCGACTCCGCGGCGATCGTCGCGGTCAAAAGCGGGTCCTCGGAAAGGTATTCGAAGTTGCGACCGTTGCGCGGATCGCGCGCGAGGTTCATCGCGCCCGCGAGCTGCACGTTGAATCCGCGGCTGCGCGCCTCTCGACCGATCACGTCGCCCGCGGTGCGGGCCAGCGACGGATTGAAACTGGCGGCCAGCGCCAGCCCGGCCGGCAGCGCGGTGGCCGTGTCACCGGGGCGGTAGCCGGGGTTGGTGACCCCGAGGCCGGC
The DNA here is from genome assembly GCA_035693385.1 of Mycobacterium sp. Taxonomy (GTDB): domain Bacteria; phylum Actinomycetota; class Actinomycetes; order Mycobacteriales; family Mycobacteriaceae; genus Mycobacterium. Next base: position 3,976 of record DASSGQ010000272.1, on the reverse strand, counting down.
ATCGCTCATCAGCAGCGCCGGGACACCGAGCCGGGGAATCCCGGGCACGTACCCGGCGCTCATCGGGACGTCCGGCGGGATGCGCTCATCGCGCAGCTGCCACATCTCGCTGGCCCCCATGACCGCGACAAGCAGCGAGAATCGTTCGTCGTCGGTCATCCGGGCTTCGACCTCGCGCGCCCGCACGTCAGCGTCCAGATCGGTCACCGCACACCCTCTTTGGCGTAGACGACACGCAGCACGTGCCCGAGCTCCGGCCCCATGACCAGCTCCGTCAGCGCACAGATCGTCGCGACGAACTCGGGGCCGTGCGGCGGCCCGGCGTGGCACAGGTGATGCGCCACTTCGTGCAGCACCACCAGCTCGCGCAGGGCCCAATCGGCGGTGTCGCGATCGGGAACCGCGATAACGCCTGCCCCGTCGCGGCTTTCGTAGTGCGCCGCGGTGGCGGCCCGGCGCGCTCGCACCCGCAACGGCGATACCTGCGGCCAGCGTTGCCGCACCGTGGGCAGCGCGAGCACGTCGTCGACATAGCGTTGCACGGATTCGACCGACCCGAATCGCGCCTCGGGCGGCAGCGTCAGCCGCGTGCCGAAGAACTCCACGGCGGGCGATCCATGCTCGGCGGCACGGTCGAACAACGTCCGGACGAACTCCTCAGCCGCATAAACCTTGGCCCGCTGAGAATCCCGAGAATCCCCCCCGGACCGGCCCGGTGTACCGCCCCGTGTCACCGGCCCAATGCGCTACGCGCGCCGGGCATTTCGGGGCTGTTTCCAAGCCGCGCTCGCCGGCCGGCCCGGTCACCCGCGCGTCGCGCGGCCGACGAATATCCGGCGGACGCTCGACTGGCCTGCCAGCTGCCGCGCGCCTTCGACGCGCTGCGATAGTGGTCGCGTAGCTCGATCTCCTTGTCCCGCAGGGCGATAGCGGTACCCGGCGGACGGCGGCGGTCCTTGGTGGCCTCCCGCGTGGCCTGATCGCGGGCCTCGGCCAGACGCTGACCCACCCGGGCCCCGAAGGCGAGCTGGAAGTTGAGCCGCGCGGTGATCATCGGCGTGGGCCGATGCGCTCCCGATGCGAGATAGTTGTCCGACGCCCGGACCATCTGGACGACCAGGCTGGCGTACAAAGCGTGGCTCGCGTCGATGTCCTCGGCGAACCCATAGGCGTAGAGGAACGTCGAATTCGACGCCACGTCGCAACGCACGTCATTGGCCGCCGCGATCAGCACGAAGAGCTGCACATACGTCCGCAGCCCGCGGGTACCCGCGGTTCCGATGGTGATGGTCCGCTGTATCGGCGCCTGCGCCGGCGAGCGCTTCGCCGCGTGCGACCGCGCCACCGCGAGGTCGATGGAGGACGCCGTCGCCAACCGTTGCGCGGCGCTCATGAAGGCGTCCGCCTCGTGTGGGTTGTCGGTGCCTTCGGCCTGGCGCAGCAGCGCGGCGATGCGGGCCAACATTTTGTCGTCGGTCATGACGCCAAGCTACGGGAGCGATCCGACACTCGGTGGGTGGCAGAGCCGGCAGCCGCTCATAGCCTTTTCGAGATCCAGGAGATCACGTCGTCGAGCACCTGGTCGCGCTCTGGCTCGTTGAAGACCTCGTGGTACAGGCCGGGGTAGACCTTCAACTCGACGTCGGTGGATCCGACACACTCGACCAGGCGGCGGCTGCCGGCGACGGGGATGAGCCGGTCGTCGGAACCGTGCACCACCAGCAGCGGCGCGGTCAGCGCCGGTGCCCGCTGCGGCATCGTCTCGCCGACCTGCAGCAGTGCACGACCGATGCCTGCCGGGACTTTTCCGTGGTGGACCAGGGGATCTTCGTTGTAGGCCGCCACCACCGCGGGGTCGCGGGAGATGGCGTCGACGTCGAGCTCCTGCACCGGCAGACCGGGCACGAGAGCACCGAGCACCTTGGCGGCGACCACCATCAGCGGCGACACCAGCTCCTGGGCCGCCACCGCCGGCGCCGAGAGCACCATCATGTCGTAGTTGTCCGGGCGCTCGACGCCGTACGCGAAGACGATCCCGCCGCCCATGCTGTGCCCGAGCACGATGCACTTGAGGCCGTGCTGCTCGCGGGTGGCGATGCCTACCAGCGTGTCGAAATCGGCGGTGTACTCGGAGATGTCGCGCACCAGTACCCGCTTGCCGCCGGAGCGGCCGTGTCCACGATGATCCAGCGCGTAGGTGACCAGGCCCGCGTCGCCGAAGCGCTGCGCGACGTGGTCGTAGCGGCGGGCATGCTCGCCAAGACCGTGTGACAGCACCACCACCGCCCGCGGCGGGGCGTCCGGCGTCCACACGTCGTAGACGATGCGTACGCCGCCGACGCCGTCGAAAGTCCGTTCAGTGCGAGTAGTCATTATGGGCAGCGTAGTGGCTCGCAGGTCCGGGGAGCCCGCGGAAACGCGCGTCTACCAACCTTCGGGCACCCGGGTCGTGGGCTCGTTGAGCGACGTCGCCGCGTCGCGGGAGCGGCGGAATCACCGGCATTGACCCGCAGAAAGCCACGTGACGAGACCGGTTTGTGTCATCACCGGAAGCGCGGGAAGCCTCGGTTCCGCGCTTCCGCGCTCACTGCTGGCCACGCATGAGGTTGCCGCGATATACCGGCAAAACCTTCCCGATGTCGCCTCGCAGTTGCGCACACCCGCCGACCTGAGCGGCGAGCCGCCAAATCCGGGCTCACCCAGCCAGGCATATTGCATCCACGGTGATTTGACCAGCGATGCGGACACCCGCAGGATCGTCGAGGTCGTGCTGGCCCGTTTTGGCCGCATCGACATCGTCATCAACTCCGCCGCCGACATCCGCTATCACGGCAACCTCTTGGATATCGGCTTCGATTCAGATGCGGTAAGGCGCCAGCTTGTCACCAACTGCGTTGCGCCGATGAAGCTCGTGTCGGTCATCTTTCATGAATTCTGGAAACGAAGGCCGTGCCGACGCGCAAGATAATCGACGCGTGGTCAACATAGCCAGCGTGTCAGGCCTGTATGTTTTCCGAGCGTCGGCGAATCCTTCTGCAGTGCCTCCAAGGCCGCGCTCAACTTCCTCACGGTCCACCTCGCCAACGAACTGTCCCCGTATTCCGTGCGATCGAATGCCATATGTCCAGTCCGGTTTCCGGAGTCAGTGCCGACCGAGAAAGTGGTATCCACGGTGCAGGAGGTGATCGCCTCGCGCGGGACAGGCGAAGTCGTCGAGGTCCGTCGGAATTGCAGCCCGTGATGAAGCCCGGAGATATGGACGACCAACGCCATGATCGTGGCTTTGCCGGCAAGGACTACATTGCCGCTCTCCAAGCGAACAGGCCTGAGCTCTTCGCCGGTGAAAGGCCAGTGGCGGACCGCGCATTGCATGTCGGGATCATCGATCGCTGGTTGCAGAACCTGGACATCCTCGGGGTCGACGGCCCAGACCGGTTTCAGAGAATCACGAACAGACCGTGGACGTCGGAATGGTCGGCGTGGATCGCCTCGGGCGCCGGAAGAAATGTCCGTCATGCCGGTGTCCACTACTCCTACAAGGGTTTGATCCACCTCAAGCCCGCGATTGACCTGGTGCTGTACTCGAGCCTGATTTGGGATCTCCGCCCGCGAACGATCCTCGAGTTCGGCAGCCTGCAGGGGGGAAGCGCACTATGGCTGGCGGACCAGCTCGACATTCTGTGCGGTCGCGATTACGGCGACGTTCACTCGTTTGAACTCTGCTACGAATGTATCGATCCGCGAGCTGCACATCCCCACCTGCAGTTTCATCGGGCAGATTTTCGCGATTTGACCACGCTCGATCAGACTTTCTTGGCCCGGCTGAATCACCCATGGCTGGTTATCGATGACGCACATGAGAACGTCGCAGATTTGGCGCGATTGATGGCCCAGTTCATGGTCGAAGGCGATTACTATGTGGTCGAAGACTATTTCCTGGGCCACCCACGCCGAAGCAGCTCCGTGCGGAACGCAT
>DASSGQ010000271.1:0-10174 GCA_035693385.1 Mycobacterium sp. | reverse complement strand
CCGGCAGGTGCTGGGTCAGTTCTGCACGGGCATCACCATCATCACCACCGTGCACGACGACGTTCCGAACGGCTTCGCGTGCCAGTCTTTTGCGGCTCTGTCACTGGAGCCACCGCTGGTGCTGTTCTGCCCGACCAAGGTATCGAGGTCCTGGCAGGCGATCGAGGCCAGCGGCCGGTTCTGCGTTAACGTGCTGACCGAAAAGCAGCAGCACGTCTCCGCGCGATTCGGCTCCAAGGAGCCCGACAAGTTCGCCGGAATTGACTGGCACCCTTCACAACTGGGTTCACCGATCATCGACGGTTCGTTGGCCCACATCGACTGCACGGTGGCCTCGGTACACGACGGCGGGGATCACTTCGTGGTATTCGGCGCGGTCCAATCACTGTCGGAGGCTCCCAAGATCAAGCCACGACCGCTGCTGTTCTATCGCGGTGACTACACGGGCATCGAACCGGACAAGACCACCCCGGCCCAATGGCGCGACGACCTCGAAGCGTTCCTTACCGCGACCACCCAGGACACTTGGTTGTAGCCGTTTTGCCGAGCGGTACCTGGCTTATCGACGATCCGGCGGCTGGCCGCCGCACTTGTCACCGAGGACGATGCCTTGCTGCATCGGGCGCGTAAGGCCGCCAAGCGCGCACGCTACGCCGCCGAACTGTGCAGGCCCTTAGGCAAGGGCGCGGTGCGAAAGATCAAATACTACAAGAAGATTCAGAGTCTGCTCGGCGACCACCAGGACACCGTGGTGGCCACCGAGGCGCTTTGGCGGATGACGCTGGCGGCGGGAACGACGTTGGGAGAGAACGGTTTCAGCTACGGCATCTTGTACTCACGCGAGCAGCAGCTCGCTCGCCAGTCCCGTCACGACGTTCGGCAATTCGCTGAAGCGGTGGCCCGCTGAGGGGGCGGGCCACCGGTCTATCCGTGTCGATCAGGTCTATCAGGCGCCAAATCAGTTTGACCGCCAGCTATCCGCGTCGCGGTAGTTGACGGACGCGCCTTGCCGGGGCACCTCTGCGTTGGTTGCGTCGGTCGGTCGTTCGTCGCTCCACGCCGCGTCCCGATCTGATGTCGGCCGGCCAGCAGCTTTATTCGAGTCAGCCTTGACTTTCGGATCGAGGTCGTTCGCACGCTCCCACTGTTCGTGGAGTTGCTCGCGCGAAGTTGACGCGTCGCTTTGATGTTTGGCCGCCCGCTCCTGCAGCCTGGCGGCTTCGGCCGCCTTGACCTCGGCTTCGGCCTGTGCAGCGCGCGCCTTAGCGGCTGTTTCTTGCGCAAGTGCCTCGCGCCTCTCGACTTTGGCGGTCTCTAGCCTCGCCTGCTCGCGGATCTCTTCGGCGTGCCGTTCACGGCGGCGGCGCGACGCTCTGCTCACCGCGAAAATTAGAACGGCAATCAACAGGACCGCCGCGACTGCGGCGATCACAATCCAAATAGTGCTGGTGCTCATCAGGGCTCCGTCATCAATGGGTCTCTTGGTCTACAGACCCGTCCCTACCGGATCCCCAAATTCGACAGATATAAAACAAGCCACCGTTTCTAGTGTTCGTAGGTGGTCTCGGTGTTGGCGTCCTGAAACATCTCCGAGACGATCAGCCACGATCCGTCGTCCTGACGCTGCAGGGCGCGCAACGAGAAGTTGTCCCGGTCAATCGTGCCGCCCCCGACCAGTCCTTGACCTTTCACCCTCAGATGCGCCGAGACCAGGACCACTTCGGCGGTGAGCACCCGGAAACTCGTCTCCGGCGGACCTGCGAGCTCGCCGCGATTGAAGTTCTGGTCTTGGAAGAGGCTGTCGAGGTACTCGACGATTTCGTCGCATCTGCGCTTGACCGTGCCAAAGGCGTTGCGGCAACTCCGCAAAATTGGTCATGACAGGATGCTAGGACTCGCTCGCTCCGCAGTTACCTGTTGTCGAGTGGCCGTCGATGAGCGTGCCTTGCCGGTCGCGACGTGGACCAGAATGGCTCTATGCCACTGGATCTGACCGCATACTTCGACCGGGTCAACTATAGCGGCGCCGCCGAGCCGAACCTCGACGTCTTGCGCGATCTGGTGACCGCCCACACCCGAACGATTCCGTTCGAAAACCTGGACCCGCTGCTGGGAGTGCCGGTCTACGACCTGGGCCCAGGGGCACTGGTCGACAAGTTGGTTCACCGTCGGCGGGGTGGCTACTGCTACGAGCAGAACGGGCTGATGGGTTACGTGCTGGCCGAGCTTGGCTTCCGGGTGCGGCGATTGGCCGGCCGAGTGGTGTGGACGCTGCGTCCGGACACCTCGCCGCCGTCACAGACACACACCGTGCTGGCGGTGACGTTTCCCGGCTCGAACGGCTCGTATCTCGTCGACGTCGGTTTCGGCGGGCAGACTCCGACCTCGCCCATCCGCCTGGAAACCGGCACCGTCCAGCAGGCGACCCGCGAGCCGTACCGACTCGACGACCGGGGCGACGGGCTGGTGCTGCAGGCGCAGGTTCGCGGCGAGTGGCAGCCGCTCTACGAGTTCACTACCCGCTCCCGCCCGCAGATCGACCTGCAGGTGGGGAGCTGGTTTGTCTCAACCCATCCCACCTCGCATTTCGTGACCAATCTGATGGTTGCGCTGGCCACCGATGAGGCCCGGCTGAATCTCGCCGACGGGAAGCTGACCATTCACCGCGCAACGGGGTCCGAAGAGATGGGCTTCGACAACCCGGCTGACGTCGTCGACACCCTTCGTGACCGGTTCGGCATCAACGTGGCCGACGTCGGCGAGCGCAGCGTCCTCGAGGCACGCATCGACAGGCTGCTCGGCGTTCGGACCTAACTGATCGCAGATTCGAATATCAAGGGCGGCTGAACAAATTTGTATCGCTCGCTTTTGTCGGCGGGCACACTTCGGCGAATTCCGGGTAGCTGAGTTTGCGCGCGTGGGATTTTCCAGCCCTAGCGCGCTCCGGTGCATCGACACTGACGGTGGTGGACACCTGTCAAACGTGAGCTGGTCTGCCACAACGCCTTCGCCGTCGCTTCCGATCTCGTCGTCGATCGGGGGGTCTCATCAGGGAAAAGGCAATGCGCAAGGGCTGGATATCGCGCGTGATTGTGATTTCCGTCATAGTCTGCAGTTGGTCACGTGTAAATCTAGCTATTAGCCTGTCCTATCGTGAGTCGAAATTTCGGGTTGGACGAATTGGTTGCGCCCGCTTCGCACGGTGCGGATTCTCACGGCATCGGCGACGGCACCATCGTGGTGCCCGAAGGCGCGACGTTGACGGCGTATTTCGAACGCAACCGGGCCGAGCATGGCGACAGTCCCGCATACCGCTTCATCGACTACTCGCAGGATCAGGACGGGCGGGCTGTCGAGCTCAGCTGGAATGAGCTGTGGTCGCGGGTCTGCGCGATCGCTGCCCGCCTACAACAGGTGACCAAGCCGGGGGATCGGGTGGCGATCCTGGCGCCGCAGGGCCTCGAGTATGTGGCCGCTTTCTTCGGTGGCATCCAGGCGGGCAACATCCCCGTTCCGCTGTTCGCGCCCACGTTGTCGGGGCACGCCGAGCGGCTGGCGGCGGTGCTGGCCGACGCCCGGCCCGCTGCGGTACTGACCACGACAGCAGCCGCCGAGTCGGTTCGGACGTTTATCCGCACGCTGCTGCCGAACGAGCGGCCGCGGTTGATCGCGGTGGACGCGCTACCCGCGACGGTCGGCTCGATGTTCAGCGGGCCCGCCATCGGCACTGACGATGTCGCGTACCTGCAGTACACGTCGGGCTCGACGCGCACCCCGGCCGGGGTGGAGATCAGCCATCGCAACCTCTACACGAACGCGATGCAGATGATCCTCGCCGGCGGACTGGACCTGGAAGTCCGCACCGTCAGCTGGCTGCCGCTGTATCACGACATGGGACTGATGATGATCATGTTCACGGCGCTGTTCGGGGCCCACGTGACGCTGATGGATCCCATGGCATTCCTGCGCCGGCCGTACCGGTGGATAAAACAGCTGGGCATGGAGGCCAGGTTCGGCCGGACCTTTGCGGCCGCCCCGAACTTCGCTTTCGAGTTGACGGCCGAACGGGGACTGCCCCCGAAGGGCCCGGAAGCCGAAGCCCTCGACCTCAGCAACGTTGTGTGCGTATTGAACGGGTCCGAACCCGTGACGATGGCGGCCATCGAGAAATTCACCAACGCGTTCGCTCCCTACGGCCTTCCGGTGGCAGCCATCAAGCCGTCATACGGGATGGCCGAAGCGACATTGTCGGTCGCCAGTATCGGCCAGGACGCGGCGGCCAGCGCCATCTCCTTGGACCGCGATCAGCTCGGCTCCGGTCGCGCGGTGACCGTGGCGCCCACCGCACCGGGTGCGGTCACCCTGGTGTCCTGCGGCCAGCCGATCGCCGATCAGTGGGCGGTGATCGCCTCATCGGACGGCGCCGAGATGCCCGATGGTGCGGTCGGGGAAATCTGGTTGTACGGCAACAACATCGCCCGCGGATACTTCGGCCGCGAGGAAGAAACGCGACGGGTGTTCGGCAACAAACTTCAGTCTCGGCTCGACTCCGGCAGCCATGCCGCCGGCGCTCCGGACAACTGCTGCTGGCTGGCTACCGGTGATCTCGGTGTCTACGTCGATGGCGAACTGTATCTGACCGGGCGGATCAAAGACCTCATCATCATCGATGGCAGCAACCACTACCCACACGACATCGAGACCACGGTCAGCGAAGCGTCGAAAGCCATCCGCACCGGCTATGTCGCCGCGTTCTCCGTTCCTGCGGACGCGCTCGACTCGCCGAGTGGTCAGGCGGGCGAGCAAGTGGTCGTCGTCGCCGAGCGTGCGGCGGGGGCGGGCCGGACCAACGCGGAAGAGGTCTTCGAGGTCGTACGGGCAGCCGTCTCGCGCGCCCATCGCATCCGGGTTGCCGATGTGCGGCTGGTCGCCGCGGGCACGATCCCCCGCACGACTAGTGGCAAGCTGGCCCGCAACGCCTGCCGGGCCGAGTACATCGCGGGGCGATTCAACCGCTGACTACAGGCTCGACAGCCAGGGCCCGAATCTGCGCAGCGCCTCTTCGATGTCGCTCGTCGGCCCGGCGAACGACAGCCGGACGGACGAATTCCCTCGGGCGGTGTCGAAGTCGATGCCCGGCGCGATGGCAACGCCAGTGTCGGACAGCAACTTTGAGCAGAATCCAAGTGAGTCGCCGGTGAAGTCCGAGACATCGGCGTAGACGTACAAGGCGCCATCGGTCGGCGCCAGCCGGTCGATCCCGACGCGGCGCAGGCCGTCGAGCAGCAGCGAGCGGTTGACCGTGTAGTGATGCAGATTTCCGTCTGCTTCGGCGGCCGCCTCGGGGGTGAACGCTGCCACCGCGGCGATCTGCGACAGCACCGGCGGGCAGATGGTGAAGTTACCCGTCAGGCAGTCCACGGCGCGGCGCAGCTCGGCCGGCACCAGCAACCAGCCCAGCCGCCAGCCCGTCATCGCGTAGTACTTGGAAAAACTGTTCACCACCACGGCATTTCGCGATGTTTGCCAGGCGCAGCTGGTTTGTGGCGCGCCTTCGTAGACCAGGCCGTGGTAGACCTCATCGCTGATCAGCCGCACCCCGCGGTCATCACACCAGGAAGCGATCGCGGCCAACTCGGCCGGCGGTATGACCGTTCCGGTGGGATTGGCCGGGCTGGCGACGATCACGCCCTGCACCGGCGGGTCGAGTTCGGCGAGCATCTGCGCTGTGGGCTGGAACCGGGTATCAGGTCCGCTCGGGATCTCCACCACCTCACATCCCAAGGCCGACAAGATGTTCCGATAGCACGGGTAGCCGGGGCTGGCCAACGCCACCCGATCGCCCACGTCGAAGCATGCCAGGAAGGTGAGCAGAAAACCGCCCGACGAACCGGTGGTGATGATGACAGCGTCGGACTCGACGGCGATTCCGTGCTGGCGCCGGTAATCCGCCGCGATCGCGGCCCGCAGCTCGGGAATGCCCAGTGCCACGGTGTAACCCAGCTCGTTGAGATGCAAGGCGGCCGCGGCGGCCGCCCGCACCGGTTCGGGGGCACCCACGCTGGGCTGGCCCGCCGACAGGTTCACCAGATCGCCATGACTGCGCTGACGCTCCGCTGCGGCCAGCCAGACATCCATCACATAGAACGGCGGGATGCCGGCGCGCAATGCCACCCGGTCGGTCACGACTGTGCCGACACTTGCCCGGCTCCAAGCACTTCGGATTCCAGTTGGCGCAGCAGGTCTCGTCGCGAGCCGAGCAGTTGCGCGCTGCCGTGCGCGCGTTTGAAGTACAAGTGCATATCGTGTTCCCAGGTGATCGCGATACCACCGTGTAGCTGAATGCCTTCGGCGGCCACACTACACAGCGCCTCGCTGGCGGCCAGGCGCGCGGTGGCGGCATTGGTGCGAGTGGGGTCATCGCACGGGTCGGACACGACGGATTTGGCGGCCGCAACCGCTACATACAGATCGGCCATCCGATGCTTGAGCGCCTGGAAGCTGCCGATCGGGCGGCCGAATTGGACTCGGCTCTTGGCGTATTCGACGGTCAGTTCCAGGCAGCGTTCGGCGGCACCGATCTGCTCGGCGGCCAACAAGACCGCCGCTTGGTCGGCGAGGCCCGGGTCGGGGCCGATAGCTTGGGTCTGCTCGGGGCGCACTCGGGCCAGTCGCCGGGTGGGGTCCATGGTGGCGACCGGTTGCGCACTGAATCGGGTCCACCTGCTCAACTGGCCGCCCGGGCCGTGGGGGGCGGCGACAACGACGTCGGCGATATCGCCGTTGACCACGTAGTCGGCGTCCAGTACCAGCGCCCCGATCGAACTGCCCTCGGCAAGCGACGCCAGCGTTGCGAGCGTTTCGGTGTCCGGTTCCGGCGCGGCCAACAGCGCCAGCTCGGCCAGCGTCGTCCCCAACAGTGGAGTGGGCACCAGCGCGCGCCCGAGCTCTTGCAAAACTGTTGCCGCATCCGCTAATTCGCCGCCCGCACCACCCAACTCCTCGGGGACTACCAGCGCCGCAGCGCCGACCTGCTCGCACAGCAGCCGCCACAGCGATTCGTCGTAGCCGCGGTCGGACTCCATCGCCGCGCGCACCGCCACCGGGCTTGCGTGTTTGGTGACCAGGGCGGCGACGGTGTCCCGCAACATGCGCCGTTCTTCGGTCATAGTGCCTCCAACACTCGGCGGCGATGCCCCTCGGGAGTGCCCCAGGCCGATCGCAATGCCTGCACGCGCAGCAGCCACAGTGACAGATCATGCTCCTGGGTGAACCCGATCGCACCGTGGGTCTGCAGCGCCGCACGCGCGGCAAGCAAAGCCGCCTCGGAGGCCGCCGCTTTCGCCGCGCTCACGTCGCGGGCCTCCAACGACAAGGCCGCTCCGTACACCAAAGGGCGGGCCAGCTCGATGGCGATGTGCACATCGGCGAGCTTGTGTTTGATCGCCTGGTACGACCCGATCACCTGGCCGAACTGGCTCCGTTGCTTGGCGTAGTCGACGGCCTCATTCAGCAGTGCCTCGGCGGCGCCGATCAACTGGGCGGCAGTGGCCAGCGCCCCGAACTCGTACGCGCGCTTGACTGCTCCTTTCGGAGGATGCCAAACCTCGCCGGCCGCCGTCACGTCGTAGAGGCGGCGGCTGGGATCGACGGACTGGTAGGCGGCCGTCCGCCCGCCAACAACCACGGCTTCGCTGACACCCTCATCGGTGGCTAGGAGCACCAACCCTGCGGTGCCCGCGTCGACGGCGTACGGAACCTGTGGCGGCATCGCGACAGTGGCGATCAGCTCGCCGGAAGCCAGCCCGGCGCTGCGTTCATCGTCAGCAAGCAAAACCGGTGCAACAGCGATCGATTCGCTGACCGGCCCGGGCACACACCAGCGGCCAAGACGTTCGAGCGCGACCACCAGGTCAACCGGGTGGGCGTCCAGGCCGTCGAACTTCTCGGGGACCGCCAGCGCGGTGACGCCGAGGTGGGCCAGCAATTCCCACACCTTGCGGCCGGGCGCGACATCGGCCGCCGACCACGCACGCACCGCACCGGGCAGGTCCGCGGCACCGAGCGCGGCGTCGATGCTGACGGCGAAGTCGCGCTGTTGTTCGTCGAGTCCAAATTCCACGGTCACTTCTTCTCTCGCGGCAGGCCCAGCAACCGCTCGGCGATGATGTTGCGCTGAATTTCGTTGGTACCGGCATAGATCGGGCCGCCCAGCGCGAACAACAGGCCATCGGTCCACGGCCCGGCAAGCTCCCCGTCGGCGGCGAGGATGTCGAGCGCGGTCTGATGGATCGCCACGTCGAGATCGGACCAGAACACCTTGGTCACCGACGATTCGGCGCCGAGTTCGCCGCCCGCCGCCAGTCTTGTCACGGTGCCGAAGGTCTGCAGTCGGTAGGCCTGCGCCTTGATCCACGCGTCGGCGACCCGATCGGCAAAGGGTGTGGGGGAGCCGCTGTCTTTCCACAGCCGCACCAGCCGCTCGGCGGCCGCCAGAAAGCGGGCCGGACTGCGCAGCGACATGCCACGCTCGTTGCTCGACGTGCTCATGGCCGCACGCCAGCCGTCGTTCGGGGCGCCGATGACGTCCTCGTCGGGCACGAATGCGTCGTCGAGGAAGATCTCACCGAAGCCGGTGTCCCCGCCGAGCTGGACGATGGGTCGCACGGTGACGCCCGCGGCATCCAGGTCGAACATCAAGTACGTCAGGCCGTCGTGTCGCTCCGCTGAGGGGTCGGAACGGAACAGCCCGAAGGCCATCTCGGCGAACGGCGCTCGTGAGCTCCAGATCTTCTGCCCGTTCAGCAGCCAGCCGCCGTCGGTCTTGGTCGCGGTGGACCGCAACGACGCCAGGTCGCTGCCGGAATCGGGCTCGGACCAGGCCTGAGCCCAGATCTGCTCGCCGCTAGCCATTTTCGGCAGTATCCGATCACGCTGTTCTTCGGTGCCATGCGCGAACAGTGTCGGCGCCAGCATGGAGGTGCCGTTCGCGCTGGCCCGGCCGGGTGCGCCGGCGCGGAAGTACTCCTCTTCGAACACCACCCACTGCAACAGCGGAGCGTCGCGGCCGCCGTATTTCTTCGGCCAGGTGATCACCGACAGACCAGCGTCGAACAACACGCGGTCCCAGTGCCTGTGTTGTGCAAAGCCTTCCGCGTTGTCGTAAGACGCCGTCGGTATCGAATCGGCGTTGGCGGAGAGGAAGTCTCGCACCTCGGCTTGGAAGGCCAACGTTTCTTCGTCGAATGTCAGGTCCATTCAGCCCAGCTCTCGCAGTTGTGGTTTGACCACCTTGCCGCCCGCGTTGCGCGGCAACGCGTCGACGAATCGCACCGCACGCGGTGCCTTGAAGTTCGCCAAATATTCACGGGTGTAGGCGATTACCGATTGCTCGTCGAGATTCGAGCCGGGCCGCAGCACCACGAACGCCCGACCCACCTCACCGAGCCGCTCGTCGGGAACGCCGATCACCGCGGCGTCGGCCACCCCGTCCATCCGGGCCAGCACCTGCTCGACCTCGGCGGGGTAGACGTTGAATCCGCCACAGATGTACATGTCCTTGAGCCGGTCGGTGATGCGCAGATTGCCGGCCTTGTCGACGGCACCGATGTCACCGGTGTGCAGCCAGCCGTCGGCGTCGATGGCCGCGGCGGTCGCTTCCGGGTCGTCGAGGTAGCCCAGCATCACGTTCGGCCCGCGCAACAGGACTTCTCCGGGTTCGCCGGAACATGTTGAAGCGATCCGCAATTCGAAATCCGCAAAGGGGCGTCCGCAAGTGGTGGCGACGGTGACGGCGTCGTCGTCGGGCCGGCACATGGTTCCCATCCCGTTCGCCTCGGTTAGTCCGTAGGCGGTCAGCACGATGTCGATGTCGAGTTCGGACTGCATGCGTTCCACCAGCACTACCGGAACGGTGGCCGCCCCGGTCACCGCGAACCGCAGCGAGCTCAGGTCGTAATCGCGACGCGCCGGATGATCCAGCAGAGTCTGATAGATGGTCGGCGGCCCGGGCAACACGCTGATGCGCAGTCGTTCGATCGCCTGCAGCGTGCGCAGCGGATCGAACGTCAGATGGGGGATCAGCGTCGCGCCGGTCTGCAGGCAGGCCAGGATGCCGGCCTTGTAGCCGAAGTTATGGAAGAACGGATTGATGCACAGGTAGCGATCGTCGCTG
>DASSGQ010000270.1:0-5203 GCA_035693385.1 Mycobacterium sp. | reverse complement strand
GGTCGGGGTGTGGAACTCGTCGGCGATATCAGCCAGCGTTACGCCGCCGACGCAGAGTCGGCCCTCCTCGTCGGAATGCGTAGTGGCGGGCCAGATCGTGGGATCCAACCGCCGGGGTGCCGCCTTACCAATAGACGGCAGGATGTCCAGCAATGTCATGACTTCAAATTGCGCTCGCACGGCGTCACGCGCCGCATTCCTTACGATCCCTTAGCGGCGCCGGGCTCAATATTGACGAAGTTCGGCGCTCACAGATAGGCACTTAGAATGGCCTCATCATGACCGCACCGGGGCCTGCTCGCCCAGAAACCCCGATCGCGGGGCTCGCTGAATTGGCGCTGACGGCGCCGACTTTCCAGCAGTTGATCGAGAGCGCGGCCGCTCGACCCGACGAGTTGAGCCTGGTCGGCCCGGCCAGCGCCCGGCTCTTCGTGGCCAGCGCGCTGGCGCAGCAGGGTTCGCTGCTGGTGGTCACCGCGACGGGGCGCGAGGCCGACGACCTTGCCGCCGAGCTGCGCGGCGTCTTCGGCACTGCGGTGGCCGTCTTCCCGTCCTGGGAGACGCTGCCGCACGAGCGGCTCTCGCCCGGCGTCGACACCGTGGGCACCCGCCTGATGGTGCTGCGCCGGCTGGCCTACCCCGATGACGCCCGGCTGGGCCCGCCGTTGCGCGTGGTGGTGACGGCGGCGCGATCGCTGTTGCAGCCCATGGCGCCACGGCTGGGGCATCAGGAACCGGTCACCCTGCGCGTCGGTCAGGAGATCGGTTTCGAGGACGTGATTGCCCGGCTGGTCGAGCTGGCATACACCCGGGTGGACATGGTCGGCCGCCGCGGCGAGTTCGCCGTCCGCGGCGGGATTCTCGACATCTTCGCCCCGACCGCCGAGCACCCGGTGCGCGTCGAGTTCTGGGGCGACGAGGTCAGCGAAATGCGGATGTTCTCCGTCGCCGATCAGCGCTCCATCCCCGAGATCGAGGTCGAAACGCTGGTCGCCGTCGCCTGCCGCGAGTTGCTGCTCACCGCCGACGTGCGGGCGCGGGCGGCCGAGCTGGTCGCACGGCAGGCGGCAGGGCGGCCGAGAGGGGAAGCCGCGATCAGCGGCAGCGTCTCGGACATGCTGGCCAAGCTGGCCGAAGGCATCCCGGTCGACGGCATGGAGGCGCTGCTGCCCGTCCTGAAGCCAGACGACCACGCGCTGCTGGTCGAACAGCTGGCCGAGGGGACGCCGGTGTTGTTGTGCGACCCGGAAAAGGTGCGTACCAGGGCCGCCGATCTGATCAAGACCGGCCGTGAATTTCTGGAGGCGTCCTGGTCGGTGGCCGCGATGGGGACTGATGCTCCGGTCGATGTCGAGCAGCTGGGCGGGTCGGGCTTCGCGGAATTGGACGACGTGCAGGCCGCCGCGCACCGGTCCGGGCATCCGTGGTGGACGTTGAGCCAGTTGTCCGACGAGTCGGCGGTGGAGCTGGACGTCAAGGCGGCGCCGTCGGCGCGCGGGCGGCAGAGCGCCTTCGGCGATATTGAAGCCATCTTCGCGATGCTGCGCGCCCATGTGTTGACCGGCGGGTACGGCGTGATCGTCGCGCCGGGCACCGGGACCGCGCACCGCGTCGTGGAGCGGCTGGCCGAGTCCGACACGCCGGCCGCCATGCTGGACGCCGGCGCCGCTCCCAAGAGCGGTGTCGTCGGGGTGCTCAAGGGTCCGCTGCACGGCGGCGTGGTCATACCCGGCGCCAACCTGGTCGTCATCACCGAAGCCGACCTGACCGGCAGCCGCGCCACGTCGGTCGAGGGCAAGCGGCTGGCGGCCAAGCGGCGCAACACCGTCGACCCGCTGGCTCTGAACGCCGGCGACCTGGTCGTGCACGATCAGCACGGTATCGGCCGATTCGTGGAGATGGTCGAGCGCACCGTCGGCGGCGCCCGGCGCGAGTACCTGGTGCTGGAATACGCCTCCAGCAAGAAGGGGTCTGGCACTCAAAAGAGCACGGACAAGCTTTATGTCCCCATGGATTCGCTGGATCAGCTGTCGCGGTATGTCGGCGGCCAGGCCCCGGCGCTGAGCAGGCTGGGCGGCAGCGACTGGGTCAACACCAAGACCAAGGCCCGCCGCGCGGTGCGCGAGATCGCCGGCGAGCTGGTGTCGCTGTACGCCAAACGGCA
Source organism: Mycobacterium sp. (assembly GCA_035693385.1). Taxonomy (GTDB): domain Bacteria; phylum Actinomycetota; class Actinomycetes; order Mycobacteriales; family Mycobacteriaceae; genus Mycobacterium. The sequence continues at coordinate 3,039 of DASSGQ010000270.1, read as the reverse complement.
GGCCAGCGCGGGCCACGCGTTCGGGCCGGACACGCCGTGGCAGGCCGAGATGGAGGACGCGTTCGGGTTCACCGAGACCGTCGACCAGCTCACCGCGATCACCGAGGTCAAGTCGGACATGGAAAAGCCGATCCCGATGGACCGGGTGATCTGCGGCGACGTCGGCTACGGCAAAACCGAGATCGCGGTGCGTGCGGCGTTCAAGGCGGTGCAGGACGGCAAGCAGGTCGCCGTGCTGGTCCCCACCACGTTGCTGGCCGACCAGCACCTGCAGACGTTCACCGACCGGATGGCCGGGTTCCCGGTGATCGTCAAGGGCCTGTCCCGGTTCACCGACACCACGGAGTCCCGCGCGGTGATCGACGGCCTGGCCGACGGGTCGGTAGATATCGTCATCGGCACCCACCGGCTGCTGCAGACCGGGGTGCACTGGAAGGATCTGGGCCTGGTGGTGGTCGACGAGGAACAGCGGTTCGGCGTCGAGCACAAGGAGCACATCAAGTCGCTGCGCACCCACGTCGACGTGCTGACCATGAGCGCCACCCCGATCCCCCGCACCCTGGAGATGAGCCTGGCCGGCATCCGGGAGATGTCGACGATCCTGACGCCGCCCGAAGAGCGCTATCCGGTGCTGACCTACGTCGGCCCGCAGGAGGAAAAGCAGATCGCCGCCGCGCTGCGCCGCGAGCTGCTGCGCGACGGCCAGGCCTTCTACGTGCACAACCGGGTCAGCTCGATCGACCGGTCCGCCGCCCGGGTACGCGAGCTGGTGCCCGAGGCGCGGGTCGTGGTCGCGCACGGCCAGATGCCCGAAGACCTGCTGGAACGCACCGTCGAGGGGTTCTGGAACCGCGAGCACGACATCCTGGTCTGCACCACGATCGTGGAGACCGGGCTGGACATCTCCAACGCGAACACGCTGATCGTCGAGCGCGCCGACACCTTCGGCCTCTCCCAGCTGCACCAGCTGCGGGGGCGGGTCGGCCGCAGCCGCGAGCGCGGCTATGCCTACTTCCTCTACCCGCCGGAAGTGCCGCTGACCGAGACGGCCTACGACCGATTGGCGACCATCGCGCAGAACAACGAGCTGGGCGCGGGCATGGCGGTCGCCTTGAAGGACCTCGAGATCCGCGGCGCCGGCAACGTGCTGGGTGTCGAGCAGTCGGGTCACGTCGCCGGCGTCGGGTTCGACCTGTACGTCCGGCTCGTGGGCGAGGCCGTTGAGGCGTACAAGGCGGCCGCCGACGGCGAAACGGTCACCACCGCCGAGGAGCCCAAAGACGTGCGGATCGACCTGCCGGTGGACGCGCACCTACCCCCGGACTACATCGCCAGCGACCGGCTCCGCCTGGAGGCCTACCGCCGGCTGGCCGCGGCGGCTTCTGATCGCGAGGTCGGCGCGGTCGTGGAAGAGCTCGTCGACCGTTACGGGGCGCTGCCCGAACCCGCCCAGCGGTTGGTTGCCGTGGCGCGGCTGCGGCTGATCTGCCGCAGCGCCGGCGTCACCGAGGTGTCCGCGCCGTCCGCCGCGACGGTGCGGCTGTCGCCGATAACCCTGCCGGACTCTGCCCAGGTGCGGCTCAAGCGGATGTATCCGGCCGCCAACTACCGCGCCACCACCTCCACGGTGCAGGTCCCCATTCCGCGGGCCGGGGGCGCCTCGGGTGGGCTGGGCGCGCCACGCATCCGCGACGTCGAGTTGCTCCAACTGGTGGCCAACCTGGTGACAGCACTGCAGGGCAAGCCACAGCAAGATGTTGGTATAACGAGTTCGTCGCCCGACGGCGATAAGGATTCCCAGCCTGCAGCGATGTCAACAGAGGAACGGCGCACATGATCGTGGTCTTGTTCGACCGCCGCCGCCCATCGCTGGTGCCCGTCGAAGCCATCGAGCACCTCGCCGGTGAGGTGCAATACACCGAGGAGATGCCCGTCGCGGTGCCCTGGTCGCTGCCCGCCGCGCGCCCGGTGCATGTCGGCGACGACGCACCCGTGTTGCTGTCCTCTGATCCCGACCACCCGGCCGTCACCCTTCGATTGGCGGCCGGCGCCCGGCTGATCTCGGCGCCGGAAACGCCGCGCGGCGAACGGCTGGTCGACGCCGTCGCGATGATGGACAAACTGCGCACCGCGGGACCGTGGGAAAGCGAGCAAACCCACGACTCGTTGCGCAGGTTCCTGCTCGAGGAGACTTACGAGCTGCTGGACGCGGTCCGCATCGGCAACGCCGACCAGCTGCGCGAAGAACTCGGTGACGTGCTGCTGCAGGTGCTGTTCCACGCCCGCATCGCCGAGGACGCAGCGCAGTTTCCTTTCACCATCGACGACGTCGCCGTCACGCTGATGCGAAAACTGGGCAATCGGGTACCGGGAGTGCTTGCGGGACGACCGATTTCGTTGGAAGAACAACTGGCCCAGTGGGAAGTGCGCAAGGCCGCCGAAAAGCCGCGCAACTCGGTGATGGACGACGTCCACACGGGTCAACCTGCACTGGCTCTGGCGCAGAAGGTGATTGAGCGTGCCACGAAAGCGGGGCTGCCCGCCGACCTGATCCCAGGCGAGATCACGGCGGTGTCGGTGTCGGCCGATACCGATGCGGAAAGCGCGCTGCGGACCGCGGTTTTGGAATTCGTGGACACGGTCCGCCGGGCGGAGCGGGCGATCGGCGCCGCGCGCCGCGGTGACAGCGTGACAACGGAGCTCGATGTAGCCCCGCTGGGCGAAGTCACCGAAGAGGAGTGGCGCGAGCACTGGTCGGCCGGTGAACCGGCAGCGATCGACGCGGCGGTCAGCGATTCCGGTGTTAAGTCCAAGGCGCCCGGAAAGGGTTCCAAGCGGCCCCGGGGGCGGCGGTAGCCCGGGTTTGATCCGGGCCACCGCTGTGCCGGGCGCCGCCGAGACAGCGATCACCGTGATGTTTGCCACTTTGCTCGCCAACGGCCCGGTGATATCGCGTGTGAGTTGCGAACCCGAGCGGTCGTCGTTCTTCGCGCTTTGCTAGCCATCGGTGCCGGCAGCTAATCGCTAATTCGGCGGAAT
>DASSGQ010000269.1:0-19582 GCA_035693385.1 Mycobacterium sp. | reverse complement strand
CCCAGTCCAGCGTGCTGTTGTCTGGGAACGGGAACCACGACGCGAAGTACGCGGGGTTGACCCACGGGTCGCAGAGGATGTTGCCCGCATGGGTCTGGATCAGAAATCCGGCGTGGCCTACGCTGGTGACCTGCACTGATGCCTTTCTCGGAATGGTACGAGCCTCGAAATGGTGACGGCTTGTCAGCCCCCGAGCTTAGCGCGAGGCCACGTCGTCGGCCTGCCGCAAGCGTTGCCCTCTTTCACCACTTCCGGCGACTTAGTGTCGGGAGCACTAGGCTGACAGTCTGTGGAACCGGTATACGCGACTGTCATTCAGCTTGTTCGGTTGCTCTGGCGCGTCCAGGGTCTCACGATCACGGTCACGGGCGTCGAGAACCTACCGACCAGTGGCGGCGCGGTCATCGCGATCAACCACACCGGCTACCTCGACTTCACGTTCGCCGGTTTGCCCGCCTACCAGCAGGGCCTGGGTCGCAAGGTGCGGTTCATGGCCAAGCAGGAAGTGTTCGACAGCAAGATCACCGGGCCGCTCATGCGCAGCGTCCGGCACATACCGGTGGATCGGCAGAACGGTGCCGCGTCCTACGAGGCGGCCGTCAGGCACCTGAAAGACGGTGAGCTGGTCGGCGTCTACCCCGAAGCGACGATCAGCCGCAGCTTCGAGATCAAGGAGTTCAAGTCGGGGGCCGCCCGCATGGCGACCGAGGCCGGAGTGCCGATCGTTCCCCACATCGTCTGGGGCGCTCAGCGGATCTGGACCAAAGGCCACCCCAAAAAGCTGTGGCGTCCCAAGGTGCCGATCACGGTGCTGGTCGGCGAACCGATCGAACCGACGCTGGGCGTCGAGGAATTGAAGTCGCTGTTGCACTCGCGGATGCAACACCTGCTGGAACGGGCCCAGGAAATGTATGGACCGCATCCGGCAGGTGAGTTCTGGGTGCCGCGTCGGCTGGGCGGTGGCGCTCCGTCGTTGGCTGAGGCGACCCGCATGGACGCCGAGGAAGCGGCCGCCAGGGCGGCTCGCCGCGCCCAAGCCACTGGGCCGCCGGAGCAGTAGGCGATGCCGGAGCCAACCTTTCGCGCGATCGAGATTGTGGCCCGACTCGGCGTCCTGGCCTCTGGCAGCCGCATCACCTACCGCGGTGAGGAGAACATCCCCGACCGGGGCGCCGCCGTGATCGCGATCAACCACACCAGTTACGTCGACTTTCTGCCCGCCGCGTTGGCCGTGTATCGGCGGCACCGTCGGCTTAGATTCATGATCAAGGCCGAGATGCAACAGGTGAAGGTGGTCAATTTCCTGATCAATCACACCGGAACCATCGCGGTGGACCGCTGCGCCGGGGCGGAGGCCTATGCGGTCGCGGTGCAGCGACTACGCGAGGGTGAACTCGTCGGGGTCTATCCGGAGGCCACGATCAGCCGCAGCTTCGAACTCAAGGAATTCAAGACGGGTGCCGCCCGGATGGCGATCGAAGGAAACGTCCCGATCGTTCCGGTGATCGTTTGGGGTGCGCAGCGGATCTGGACCAAAGACCACCCACGGCACCTGGGCCGCAACAGAATACCGATCACCGTGCAGGTGGGTGCGCCTTTGTGCGCCACCAAGGACGTCGCGGCCACCGACGCCGCGTTGCGCGAGTCGATGGCCACGCTGCTGCACCAGACGCAACGGCGGTATCCGCACCCCGCCGGGGCGTATTGGGTTCCGCGCCGGCTCGGCGGCGGGGCGCCCACGTTGGCCGAGGCGGCCCGGATGGATGCCGATGAGCTGGCGGCGAGAGCCGCCGGCCGAACCCCGCGCCAGTCCCGCTAGGGGTGTAAGGAGAGAACATGGCAGAGCCGTTTTACCGGCTGTGCGAGTGGGTCATTCCGCCGGTCGTGGCGATGAACGGAACGAAATTCACGTTCCAGGGCCTGGAGAACATTCCCGTGCAGGGCGGGGCCCTACTGGCCCAGAACCACACCAGCTACCTCGATTGGCTTCCGTCGATGTTCGCCGTCCGCGAGCGCCACCGGCGCAGGTACTTCATGATCAAAGCCGAAATGGCGGATGTGAAGGCGGTCAACTACGTGATCAAGCACGCCCGGCTGATCCCGGTGGACCGCAGGAAGGGGCACGACGCTTTGGAGGTTGCGGTGCAGCGGCTGCGAGCGGGCGAACTCATCGGGATGCATCCGGAGGCCACGATCAGCCGCAGTTACGAGCTCCGGGAATTCAAGACCGGGGCCGCCAGGATGGCGGTGGAAGCCGAAGTGCCGATCATCCCCATGATCGTCTGGGGTGTACAGCGGATTTGGCCGAAGGATCATCCAAAGAAGTTGTTCCGCAACAAGGTTCCCATCACCGTTGCCGCCCGGCGCCCGTTGCCGCCGGAGGGCACCCCCGAGCAGTTGAACGCCACTCTGCGGCAGGCGATGAATGCGATGCTCTACCGGGTGCAGGCCGAGTACCCGCATCCTGAAGGCGAGTACTGGGTCCCGGAGCGACTCGGTGGTAGCGCGCCGACGCAGGATGACTCCCGGGCGCTCCGGGTCGCCGAATTGGTCGAGCGGGTTGAGAAGTACGGGACCGACGGCGTGACGCGGCCGGGGCAGACCCCACGCGGTTCGCGGTGACGACCGCGGGCGGATCGTCTCGATGACTTTGCCTGCGCTCATCGCGTGCGACGTCGACGGCACGTTGTTCGACGAAAGCGAATCCATCACCCCGCGCACCCGCGCCGCCGTGCGTGCTGCGGTCGCCGCCGGTGCGCAGTTCGTGGTGGCGACCGGACGCCCGCCGCGCTGGATACGTCCCGTCGTCGAGGCACTCGGGTTCGCGCCGACGGCGGTGTGCGCCAACGGCGCCGTGATCTACGACCCCGCGAACGACCGAGTGGTGTCGGTGCGCACGCTGGGCGTCGACACGCTCGCCGAGTTGGCCGAACTCGCATCCCGCGTCATCCCGGGGGCGGGCCTGGCCGTCGAGCGGATCGGCGACCGCGCCCACGACACGGCAACTCCCCAATTCATCAGCTCACCGGGCTACGAGCACGCTTGGCTCAACCCGGACAACACTGAGGTGTCCATCGACGACCTGCTCAGCGCGCCGGCGATCAAACTGTTGATCCGCAAGACCGGCGCCCGCAGCGCGGACATGGCCGCCGAACTGGCCAAGCATGTGGGCATCGAGGGCGATATCACCTACTCCACCAACAACGGGCTGGTGGAGATCGTGCCGCTGGGGATCAGCAAGGCCAGCGGCGTGGCAGAGATCGCCGGACCGCTGGGGATCACCAGCGCCGACGTGGTGGCCTTCGGCGACATGCCCAACGACATCCCGATGCTGCTGTGGGCGGGTCATGGCGTGGCCATGGGAAACGCACATCCCGATGTGCTGGCGGCCGCCGATGAGGTCACCACGCCCAACAGCGACGACGGCGTGGGGCGGGTGCTGGAACGCTGGTGGCTCTAGCCCGAGTCGGGCGGTTGGTTTGAGCCCGACGACGATGCGCGCCGTGAAGCGGCTACGCCGCGGGTGTGATTGCCGCGGCCAGCTGTTGGGGCACGTAGTTGACCAACAGCGGAACGAGGCCCATGAAGGGTGTACCGAAGATGGTTGCCGGAATTTCTAAACCGGGGACAAAACCGTTCAGGTCTATCGTCGCCGTAACGGGGTGCGGCGGAACAAGAATGCCGTCAAAGGGCAAATGCAGGATGATCGGAACGGTGAAGCTGGGGAGGGGTGCGGGGAGATTCACCGGCACCGGCACCGTGAAATCTACGAGGACCTCGCCGTTGAGGAAGCTGTTTGCGATGACGGCTGGTGCATCGACGAACGCATTGAACGCGCCTAGACCGTCGCCGGCCAACAGGGCCTGCTGAACTGCCGTCGCGCTGGTTGCGACCCCGTTGAGCGTGGCGACCGGCGCACCCGCCACCGCATACGTGAGCACCAACGGCAACCCGAAGGAGGCGCTGAGCGATCCTGCTGTGGGATTCAGCAGCGGTAACGTCGCGGTCGCCGAAATGCTGGGAATCGTGAGCGCATCGAGCACGTTGGTGAAGTTCTGCGACATCTGTCGGAGGATCGACGGAGGCATCAGGTCGGTGAAGTACTGCGCCTCTTGTCCGGGAATGTTCGCGATGGCGAACAGATTCCCCAGCGGGCCAAGAAGTGTGGGATTGGTCGTCGCAACCACGGTGGGATTCACGAGCGGAGTCAGCAAGTCAACCGTCAGGTTGCCGGGATTGAGCCCCGTAACCAAGAGATTGGCGTACGCCTGCGCCACGTCCTGCACCGCGCCGAAGTAATCGCCCGCTCGGACGGCGTGAAGGGCGGTCTGTAGGCCCGCGACAAAATTGGGCAGGCCGTCCACGATGCCGGTTACCGCGCCGTCTAGGTTCGTGACGAAAGTCTGGGCGAAGCCGATCTGCGTGGTGATGTATTGCTGTACGTAAAACGCCGCATTGAAGGCCAAGAGTCCCTGAACGCCGGCCTGGATCGTCTGTGGCAGGTTCGCCAATTCCGCGGGGAGGTTCTGAATGCCACCGGCGAGTGCTGTGGCGATCTCCAACCAGTAGCCCCGTTGATTGGCCGCGATCTGATTCAGCAGCGGGAACGGGTGAGCGCTCCAGGTACCAAAGAGGGATTCCAGATTGGTGCCCGTGTTGGCAAGGAGTTGCCGATAGGCGCCGCCGGGACCGGTAGCGGCGGCCGCGCCCGGCGCAAACAGCCCGGGCAGCAAGGCCGTCTCGAGCCCGCGCAGTGCGGGCGTGCCTGCGATGGCCGCGGAAGCGGCTTGCGCACCCGTCGCGATCCTGTCGGAGAGCAGCGAGGCAGCCCCGCCATTCGCCAGCGCGGACACGACGCCGGCGCTCGGGAGCTGCCCAAGCAGGCTCTGCTCGGCGTTGGCGATGTCGGCGCTGAGATATGCCGCCCCACCGCCCGCCAACAAACTCACGAACTCGTTGTGGAACGTTGCCGCCTGCCCGCTGACCGTTTGAAATTCCTGGGCGTAGGTGCCGAACAGCTGCGAGACCGCGACCGACACCTCGTCGGCGGCCGCGGATGCGACTCCGGTCGTGGGGCCGGCTGCCGCCGAGGTCGCCTCTTCCAGGGTCGAGCCGATGCCCGCAAGATTCCCCGCCGCGGCCGTCATCAGCTCCGGCGCGGTGACCACGAACGACACGGCCCTCTCCCCTCGTAACCAGTCCCCCCGCGACCCCTGGCTGCCGGGGGCCACCGTCGAGCCTACTGTGACGCAGCGCACGTCGGCCCAAAACCGGCGTTCTACTCCCGTGCATGCGCACACACTGACGTGGCCGACCGCCGTGGGCGCCTGCGGTGGAAGGTGCGACGCTACAAGCGATTCGGCGTCGACCGTGCCACGGCTGGCAGGCAGTTACGTGACGGTCGGATGGCTCGGCAGCGAGAAGTGCTCGGGCGGCACCGTCGGGCCGCTCGGGGATTGCGTCGACAGCGGCGTCGTGATCCCGTCGACGACTTCGGTGACGTTTCCGGTGAGCCGCTCGTAGTTCAGCGTTCCATGCTGGAAGTTCTGTGTGATCTGCAGCGGCTCTTGTAGTTCCGCGCTGGTCGGCAAGCCGAGCGGACCACGTTCATAGCTCAGGGAGGCCCACGCGTCGTAGATCGCACCGGTGACCGGCTGGGGGCCGGTCTCGGGCGACCAATACATCGCGCCCTTGGCGAAGGTGGCGTAGCGGGCATCGCCGTCGGCGTCGTCTTCCGGCGACGTCGGCGCGCCCAGGACACTGTTCATGCCGCCGATCGCCTGCCAGTGCTCGTAGATGGCGCCGCCCTCCAACGCCTTGATCAGCTCCTCGGGCGGATCGTTGAAATGCGATGCGATATCGCGGATTTCGTCCATCAGCGCGTAGGCGGCGTTGCCCGGGCAGTCGGTGTTGCCGACGTCGCGATGGGTGAAGATGGCGGGCAGGTTCGCGATGGCGCCGGCCGGGTAGGTGGTGTAGTGACTGCCCGCCGACTCCAGCGCCACCGTGCCCTTGGGGTCGACGCCGTCCAGGCCCAGCCGCCAGCCGAGCAGCCGGCCCACCGTGCGCAGCTGGATCGGCGTCGGCGGCACGTCGTCGAAGTTGCCGATCATCGCCACACCCCAGGTGTTGCGGTTGAACCCGCCGGTGTGGAAGCCCTCGACCGCTTTGGTCAGCCCACCGGAGCTGCCCTCGAAGACCTGGCCGTATTTGTCCACCAGCGCGTTGTAGGCGATGTCGCACCAGCCCAGCGTCTTGCTGTGGTACGTGTAAATGGCCTTGACGATCGCCGCCGACTCCAGTGGCGAGTAGTCGTTGCTGCCCGCGGTGTGGTGGACGACCGCGGCGCGAATCCCGTTGTCGTACTGCGGGCTACCGCAGCGCAGCGACTCGTCGGCGCCCCATTCCGCCCGGCTGATGATGCTGGGCGGCTGGCCGGGCATCAGCACTCCGGACGGCGGTGTCCACTGCGCGTTGGCCGGGGCCTGCGGCGGGGAGATGAGGATCGCGGAGATGTTCTGCGCGTAGGGCTGTTCCTTGGACATCGGCTTGTAGCCCAGCCCGTCCTGCGGTGTCGGGACGCTTGCCGGCGCTGCCCCCAGGGTCACCGGCGCATCGAGGGGGCGGGTGATAGCGATCTGGACGGTCCTGGTGGTGCCGACGAACACCGGGTCTGTGCTGCGGGGACCCTCGCTCGATCCCGCCGGCCGGACGGCCCCGGCCGGCCCTGTGCCGGCTGCTGGGCTGGCGTCGGGTGCCGCGGTTTCGTACTCGGTCCGATACCAGGGCCCCCAGGAACCGTCCGGGCGCTTGGCGCGCACCCGGGTGGACGTGCCGGCGAGGTCGCCGGTCAGCGCCACCAACGAAAACGGGGTGTCCTGGCTTACTTCACGGACGGTGACTCCTGCTCCGAGCCCGGTCAGCGGCTGCTCGGTGAGTTGGGTGCCACGCGCCCGCGGCGGGTCGGGCGCGCCGGGATCGCGGACCGCGTCGCCCACCCACGAGACGATAACGACGGTCGCCGCGATGGCGGTGAGCAACATCGTTGGCGCGCGATGGCGGGACGACACCAGCTGATGTTACGTGTGTTTCTGGTGTTATTCCTGAGGCGACACGACGTGCGTGCCGGAAAAGTCCACGAAAGCCTGTTCGACGGCACCGCAGAGGTGTCCTTGCCGGGCGGGTTGCTAGTCCAGGGCCAGACAAGACTCTGCGGTGCCGTCAGGTGACAGGTTCCTCGGAGCTCTAGTGGGGCAACGGCAACTTCACCGGTGTGGCGGCGCCCGTCAGGGCGCTGGTGGCGCCACCCGGCAGGGCACCCGCCGCGGCAGGCGCCGCAGCGCCGGCAACGCCGGGCAGGGCACCCGCGGCACCGGGCAGGGCACCCGCGGCACCCGGCAGCGCGCCGGCAGCGCCGGGCAGGGCGCCCGCGGCACCGGGCAGGGCACCCGCGGCACCCGGCAGGGCACCGGCAGCACCGGGCAGGGCGCCGGCGGCACCCGGGGCGCCGCCTTGCTGGACACCCTGCATGATCGCCGGCATGACCAGGCCCTTGAGCAGGTCGATGGCCTGGCTGGCGCCCAACTGGTTCGCGGCTTGCATCAGGTCGTTGACGAGCCCGCCACCGCCGGAGCCACCCCCGGAGCCGCCCCCGAGCGGCCCTCCGCCCAACGTCGACGGGTCACCGAGGATCGGATAGGTGCCGTCGGCGCCCGGGTCCAACCCGGTCGGCGCGCTGATCGGCACTTCGTTGGCAGCACCCAGGCCGGGTGTGAGTCCGGCCGGGCTGGTCAGGCCGGGGTTGGACAGCGCAGGATTGGCCAGCCCTCCCACGCCGGGCGTGGTCGTCAGCGCGCCGGGCGCGGTGAGCCCGGTCGCCCCGGGCGTCAGACCCGGACTGGTCAGACCCGGACTGGTCAGGCCTGGACTGGTGAGGCCCGGGCTGGTCAGACCGGGGCTGGTGAGGCCCGGGCTGGTGAGGCCAGGACTTCCCAACCCTGGGCTGGTCAGACTTGTCGTGCTGGCGCCGCCGGTCAAGGCGGGCACCGACGGCAAGTTGATCCCGAACTGCGACAGCCCCTGGGACAGCGCGGACATCAGCTCGTTGGGCAGGTCGGTCATCACCGCCGCACGTTTGAATTCGTGGTGCTCGGCCGGCTTGCTGCCTGCGGTCGATTCGTAGACAAGGAAGTATGCGCACGGACTCGCCACTGCCAGGGCGGCGACCGCGCTCATGGCTGTCGAAAGCTTGCGTCGGCGTCGGTTCGGCACGGAAGTCTCCTCATATCTGGACAACTATTTGAACTGCGTGTTGTGTCGGCGTGCCCTGCCCGTCCTATCCGGCATGAAGCACACAAAGTCGATGGTACGAGTGGGATTGGTGTGACTAGAGTGCTGATATTGAATCGTGAGGTAATTGCGACTCCGGCTGTGATCGGGGATTTGAGGCCGCCCAGGCCGCCATTACTTCGCCGAACTCCGATTGCGTGGCCTCGCCACATGGGTTAGGCCCGCTCGGTCAGATACCCTAAGCAACCGATGACTGCTCGCTTCGACCTCTTCGTCGTCGGCTCCGGATTCTTTGGCCTGACCATTGCCGAGCGCGTGGCTAACCAACTCGGGAAGCGCGTGCTCGTCGTCGATCGGCGCCCGCACATCGGTGGCAACGCCTATTCGGAGGCCGAGCCGCAGACCGGTATCGAGGTGCACAAGTACGGCGCCCACCTGTTCCACACCTCCAACAAGAGGGTTTGGGACTACGTGCGGCAATTCACCGAGTTCACCGACTACCGGCACCGCGTCTTCGCGATGCACAACGGCCAGGCCTACCAGTTCCCGATGGGCCTGGGCCTGGTGTCGCAGTTCTTCGGCAAGTACTTCACCCCCGACGAAGCGCGGCAGCTGATCGCCGAACAAGCGGCCGAAATCGACACCGCGGACGCCCAGAACCTCGAGGAGAAGGCCATCTCGCTGATCGGCCGGCCGCTCTACGAGGCGTTCGTCAAGGGCTATACCGCCAAGCAGTGGCAGACCGATCCCGCCAAGCTCCCGGCTGCCGTCATCAACAGGCTGCCGGTGCGCTACACCTTCGACAACCGGTACTTCAGCGACACTTACGAGGGCCTGCCGCAGGATGGCTACACGGCATGGCTGACGAACATGGCCGCCGACGACCGCATCGAGGTCAGGCTGAACACCGACTGGTTCGACGTCCGTGACCAACTCCGCGCGGACAATCCGGACGCTCCGGTTGTGTACACCGGTCCGCTGGACCGCTACTTCGACTACGCCGACGGCCGGTTAGGCTGGCGCACCCTGGACTTCGAGGTGGAAGTGTTGCCGATCGGGGATTTCCAGGGCACGCCGGTGATGAACTACAACGATCTCGACGTGCCCTACACGCGCATCCACGAGTTCCGGCACTTCCACCTTGAGCGCGACTATCCGACCGACAAGACGGTGATCATGCGCGAGTACTCCCGCTTCGCCGAACACGACGACGAGCCCTACTATCCGATCAACACCGAGGCCGACCGCGCCCTGTTGGCCGCCTATCGAGCCAGGGCGAAGTCCGAGACCGCGTCATCGAAAGTACTGTTCGGCGGCCGGCTGGGCACCTACCAATATCTGGATATGCACATGGCCATTGCCAGCGCGTTGAGCATGTACGACAACGTCCTCGCGCCGCACCTGCAGGACGGAGCTCCGTTAGCTGAAGAGGGAGCACTGGAATGACCGCCGTCAGCCTGCTGGCCCGGATCATCCTGCCGCGTCCGGGTGAACCCCTCGACGTGCGCAAGCTGTACCTCGAGGAGTCGTCCACCAACGCCCGGCGCGCGCACGCGACGAGCCGCACCTCACTGCAGATCGGTGCGGAGTCCGAGGTGTCGTTCGCGACCTATTTCAACGCCTTTCCCGCCAGCTACTGGCGCCGGTGGTCGATCTGTCAATCGGTGGTGCTGCGGGTCGAGGTGAGCGGCGCCGGTCGGGTCGACCTCTACCGCACCAAGGCCACCGGTGCGCGAATCTTCATCGAGGGCCACCAATTCGCCGGCAGCGAGGACGAGCCGCAGGTCCTCGAGATCGAGGTGCCGCTCAAGCCTTTCGAGGACGGTGGCTGGATCTGGTTCGACATCACCACCGACAGCAAGGTCACGCTGGTCAGCGGCGGCTGGTATGCGGCCGAGCCCGCTCCCGGCACGGCCAACATCGCCGTCGGCATCCCGACCTTCAACCGGCCGAACGACTGCGTCAACGCTCTGCGCGAGCTAACCGCGGATCACTTGGTGGACAAGGTGATCGGCGCGGTCATCGTGCCCGACCAGGGTGTCCGCAAGGTGCGCGACCATCCGGACTTCCCGGCCGCGGCCGCCCGGCTGGGAAATCGGCTCTCCATTCACGACCAGCCCAACCTGGGTGGCTCCGGCGGTTACAGCCGCGTGATGTACGAGGCGCTGAAAAACACCGACTGCCAACAGATTCTGTTCATGGACGACGACATCCGCATCGAGCCCGACTCGATCCTGCGGGTGCTGGCGATGCACCGCTTCGCCAAGACCCCGATGCTGATCGGCGGTCAGATGCTCAACCTGCAGGAGCCGTCGCACCTGCACATCATGGGCGAGGTCGTCAACCCGTCGAACTTCATGTGGACCGCCGCGGCGCACGCGGAGTACGACCACAATTTCGCCGAATACCCGCTGAACGACGACAACGCTCGCAGCAAGCTGTTGCACCGGCGCATCGACGTCGACTTCAACGGCTGGTGGACGTGCATGATCCCGCGGCAAGTCGCCGAGGAGATGGGCCAGCCGCTGCCGCTGTTCATCAAGTGGGACGACGCCGAATACGGTCTGCGCGCCGGGGAGCACGGCTACCCGACGGTCACCTTGCCCGGCGCGGCGATCTGGCATATGGCCTGGAGCGACAAGGACGACGCGATCGACTGGCAGGCGTACTTCCATTTGCGCAACCGGCTGGTGGTGGCGGCCCTGCACTGGGACGGCGACGTCACCGGACTGGTCCGCAGCCATCTCAAGGCGACACTGAAACACCTTGCCTGCCTCGAATATTCGACGGTCGCGATCCAGAACCGGGCCATCGACGACTTCCTTGCGGGTCCCGAGCACATCTTCTCGATTCTGGAAAGCGCGCTGCCGGAAGTGCACCGCATGCGCAAGGAGTACCCGGACGCGGTCGTACTGCCGGCGGCGAGCGAACTGCCGTCGCCGCTGCACAAGACCAAGGCGATGAAGCCGCCGGTGAACCCGTTGTCCATCGGCTACCGATTGGCCCGCGGGATCGTGCACAACATGACACCCGCCGACCCCGACGCCCACCAGCGCCCGGAGTACAACGTGCCGACCCAGGACGCCCGCTGGTTCCGGTTGTGCACGGTCGACGGTGTCACCGTCACCACCGCGGACGGGTGCGGCGTGGTCTACCGGCAGCGCGATCGGCGCAAGATGTTCTCGCTGCTGTTGCAGTCGTTGCGCCGGCAGCGTCAGCTGGCGAGCCGGTTCGACGAGATGCGCAAGCTGTACCGGGACGCGCTGCCCGTGTTGTCCAGTAAGCAGAAGTGGGAGACGGCCCTGAACCCGGCCCCGAAACCGGCCCCGAAACTGGCAAAGTCCCCCGCAAGCGGGTGGGATCCCCAGCCTGCCGCGGACAAGCCCGAGCATGCCTGAATCCCTTCCCGCAGACACACCCCGCGGCGAAGTGGCCGCGCTGGTCGCCGTTCAGTCGGCGCTCACCGACCGGCCAGGAGTGTTGCCCGTCGCACGCGTGCTGTCGCACTTCGGCGAGCACAGCATCGGTTGGGTGGCGGTGTCCCTGCTTGGTGCGGTGTTGATGCCGAGACGTCGCCGGGACTGGCTGGTGGCCGGGGCCGGCGCATTCACCGCACACGCGGCCGCTGTCCTGCTCAAGCGTCTGGTGCGGCGCAAACGGCCGCATCATGCGGCCGTCGCGGTCAATGTCGGCACCCCCAGCCAGCTCAGCTTTCCGTCCGCGCATGCCACCTCCACCACGGCCGCGGCCATCCTGATGGGCCGGGTTACCGGGCTGCCCCTGCCCGCAGTGCTGGTGCCGCCGATGGCAATCTCGCGGATGGTGCTGGGCGTGCATTACCCCAGTGACGTGGCTTTCGGCATCGCCCTGGGTGCCGCCGTCGCGGCAATCGCCGTCCGGCTCGATAGCGGGCTCGATTAGAGGTGGGGCCGAATGAGTGAGGACACTGAAAACGTCGTGACCGGGCCGCCGGCGAACTTGATCGCCGGGGTGATCAAGGCGATGCGCCCGCGGCAATGGGTGAAGAACGTGCTGGTGCTGGCCGCGCCGCTGGCCGCGTTGGGCGGCCCGGTCCGCTACGACTACGCCGAGGTGCTGAGCAAGGTGTCGGTGGCCTTCGTGGTGTTCTGCATGGCGGCCTCGTCGATATACCTGGTCAACGATGCGCGCGACGTCGAGGCAGACCGCGAGCACCCGACCAAGAGGTTCCGCCCCATCGCGGCAGGCGTGGTGCCCGAGTGGCTCGCCTACACGCTCTCGGTGGTGCTGGCCGTGGCGTCGCTGGCGATCGCCTGGTCGGTGACGCCCAACCTGGCGTTGGTGATGGCCGTGTACATCGTCATGCAGCTGGCGTACTGCTTCGGCCTCAAACACCAAGCGGTGATGGACATCTGCATTGTGTCGTCGGGCTTTTTGATCCGGGCCATCGCCGGCGGTGTGGCCGCGAATATCCCGCTGTCGCAATGGTTTCTGCTGATGATGGCGTTCGGGTCGCTGTTCATGGTGGCCGGCAAGCGCTACGCCGAGCTGCAGGTCGCCGAGCGCACCGGCGCGGCGATCCGCAAGGCGCTGGAGAGCTACACCAGCACCTATCTGCGGTTCGTCTGGACGATGTCGGCCACCGCGGTGGTGCTCTGCTACGGGCTGTGGGCCTTCGAGCGCGATCGCCATTCGGGATCCTGGTTCGCGGTGTCGATGGTCCCGTTCACCATCGCGATCCTGCGCTATGCGGTCGACGTCGACGGCGGGCTGGCCGGGGAGCCCGAGGACATAGCACTGCGTGACCGGGTGCTGCAGCTGTTGGCGCTGGCGTGGATCGCAACAGTTGGAGCCGCCGTTGCCCTCAGCTAGCCCCAGACTGAAGGCCTTCGAGGTGGCGGTCCTGCGCCGCCACCGACCGGTGGTCAGGCGGGTTGGTCGGCCGCTGTTCCCCTACGGCACCGTCGTGCGGATCAGCCTGTGGACCAGTGTGGCGGCGGTCGCCGTGCTGTTCGCGTGGGGGAGTTGGCGCAGGCGCTGGATCGCCGACGACGGACTGATCGTGCTGCGCACGGTGCGCAATCTGCTGGCCGGCAACGGGCCCGTCTTCAATCAGGGCGAGCGAGTGGAGGCGAACACCTCCACGGCGTGGACGTACCTGATGTATGCGGGAAGCTGGGTCGGCGGCCCGATGCGCATGGAGTACGTCGCGTTGGCGCTGGCTCTGGTGCTTTCGGTGCTGGGTGTCGCGCTGCTGATGCTTGGCACCGGCCGGCTGTATGCGCCCAGCCTGCGCGGCCGCAAGGCGATCATGCTGCCCGCCGGGGCGCTGGTCTACATCGCGTTGCCGCCGGCGCGTGACTTCGCCACCTCCGGCCTGGAGAGCGGCCTGACGCTGGCCTATCTGGGGTTGCTGTGGTGGATGATGGTGCGCTGGTCGCAGCCGGTGCGGGGCCGTGCGGACAGCCCGGCGTTCCTCGGCGCGTTGGCCTTCGTCGCGGGATTCAGCGTCCTGGTGCGGCCCGAGTTGGCGTTGATGGGCGGGCTGGCCCTCATCATGATGCTGGTCGCGGCTCGCAACTGGCGCCGTCGCGCGCTGATCATCGCGGCCGGTGGATCGCTGCCGGTCGCCTACGAAATCTTCCGGATGGGCTACTACGGCCTGCTGGTGCCCGGCACCGCCCTGGCCAAGGACGCGGCCGGCGATAAATGGTCGCAGGGCATGACCTATCTCTCGAACTTCAACGCGCCCTATGCGGTCTGGATACCGCTGGTGCTCGTGGTGCCGCTGGGAGTGTTGGTGCTGGCGGCCCGCCGACGCCCGTCGTTTCTGCGCCCGACGGCGGCACCCGGCTACGGCCGGCTGGCCCGGGCGGCGCAGAGCCCGCCGGCTGTGGTGGCGTTTGTCCTGGTGAGTGGGCTGCTGCAGGCGCTCTATTGGATTCGGCAGGGCGGCGATTTCATGCATGGGCGGGTGTTGCTGGCGCCGCTATTCTGTTTGCTGGCGCCGGTGGCCGTGATCCCGGTCGCGATTCCCGACGGTGAGGACTATTCGCGCGAAACGGGTTATTGGGTGACCGCCGCGGCGGGCCTGTTGTGGTTGGGGATCGCGGGGTGGTCGCTCTGGGCAGCAAACTCACCCGGGATGGGCGACGACGCCACTCACGTCAGCTACTCCGGAATTGTCGACGAGCGCCGCTTCTATGCGCAGGCCACCGGTCACGCGCACCCCCTGACCGCCGAGGACTACCTGGACTACCCGAGGATGGCCGCGATTCTGACGGCACTCGACAACACTCCCGACGGGGCGTTGTTGTTGCCGTCCGGCAATTACATCCAGTGGGATCTGGTGCCGCAATTGCAGCCGCCGCCGGACAGTTCTGGGGGCAACAAGGCCCCCCAAAAGCCGCAGCATGCGGTGTTTTTCACCAACCTGGGCATGGTGGGCATGAATGTCGGACTTGACGTCAGGGTGATCGACCAAATCGGATTGGCAAATCCGCTCGCGCAGCACACCGAACGCTTGAAGCACGGCCGGATCGGGCACGACAAGAACCTCTTCCCCGACTGGGTGATCGCCGACGGTCCGTGGGTGAAGGTGCATCCCGGGATTCCGGCCTACCTGGACGAGAATTGGGTCGCCCAGGCGGTGGCGGCACTGCAATGCCCCGAGACGCAAGCCGTGCTGAGCTCGGTGCGCGCCCCGATGAGCTTGCATCGCTTCATCTCCAACGTGGTGAATTCGTTCGAATTCACCGGCTACCGGATCGATCGCGTCCCGCTCTACGAGCTCGCCCGCTGTGGGCTGCCGGTGCCGCAGCCGATCCCGCCCCCTCCCCACGAGTGAGGCGTCCGGCGGAGATAATTTTTCCGAAGTGCCCCAAGGCGGTCACCGCCGGGCGGTCGGCGGACATTGCCAGCAACTTCACATCTGCGCTCTCACCTGTGTACAACGACGGCCAAGCACATGCGAAAACTCGGTAATGCGCGCTCGTGTTCGACCTGAAAAGCATTGCAATCCTGGCCCGGATAACGGTTTGCCTGACCTGCTCGATGAGAGGGGATGACCAAACCTGTGGTTGACTACACGGGCACTGCTGCGCTCGGCGCGGCGACGATGCGGGCCGGGACGGCCTGAGGAGCAGCCGAGCAATTGGGTGAACACATGCAGTACGACCCAATTCGAGGATGCGCTCCGGATGAAGGATGCGCTGAAAGGATGAGGAAGCAAGGATGACGCTTGTCGACAGGTTTCGCGGCGCCGTGGCGGGTATGCCTCGGCGGTTCGTGGTGGGGGCCGTTGGCGCCGCCCTGCTATCAGGTCTGATTGGCGCCGTAGGGGGCTCGGCGACCGCTGGCGCGTTCTCGCGCCCGGGTCTGCCGGTGGAGTACCTCCAGGTGCCCTCCGCGGCGATGGGCCGTGACATCAAGATTCAATTCCAAAGCGGTGGTGCCAACTCGCCGGCGCTCTACCTGCTCGACGGTATGCGCGCGCAGGACGACTACAACGGCTGGGACATCAACACCCCGGCGTTCGAGTGGTACTACCAGTCGGGCATTTCGGTTGTCATGCCGGTGGGCGGACAGTCCAGCTTCTACTCCGACTGGTACAAGCCCGCTTGCGGTAAGGCCGGTTGCACCACCTACAAGTGGGAGACCTTCCTGACCAGCGAGCTGCCGCAGTACCTGTCGGCCCAAAAGCAGGTCAAGCCGACCGGCAGCGCCGCGGTCGGACTGTCGATGGCCGGGTCGTCGGCGCTGATCCTGGCGGCCTACCACCCGGATCAGTTCATCTACGCCGGTTCGCTGTCGGCCCTGTTGGACCCGTCGCAGGGTATGGGACCGTCGCTGATCGGTCTGGCCATGGGCGACGCCGGGGGCTACAAGAAGGACGACATGTGGGGCCCGACCGACGGGGGCGCATGGCAGCGCAATGACCCGTCGCTGCAGGTCGGCAAGCTGGTCGCCAACAACACCCGCATCTGGGTGTACTGCGGCAACGGCAAGCCGTCGGATCTCGGTGGCGACAACCTGCCCGCGAAGTTCCTCGAGGGCTTCGTGCGGACGAGCAACCTGAAGTTCCAGGACGCCTACAACGCGGCCGGCGGCCACAACGCGGTGTTCAACTTCGACGCCAACGGCACTCACGACTGGCCGTACTGGGGTGCGCAGGTCAACGCCATGAAGCCAGACCTGCAGGCGACGCTGGGTGCCACACCTAACACCGGTGGTGGCGCGGATAACAGCGGCACGTAGCCGGCAAAGCCCCGCTTAATAACGCAACGAACGGCGGCGATCCCTCGGGATCGCCGCCGTTTGTTCATTCGCGGTGTGCGGTGTGGTCTATTTCACTACCCTGCGGGTCGGGCGTCATGCGGCGCTGGTTAGTGTGCAAAACACACCGACTAGACGATGGAGGCTGGACATGCGGGTCGTGCGGGGTCTGTCAGTGCTTCTGCGAGTATTCTGTGTTGCCGCGCTGTCGGTCGGCGTGGGCATTCTGACTTGTGCGCTAGCGGTTACCGGAGCCGCCGGCAAGGCCAGGGCGGCGGGTTACGAAAGCCTGATGGTTCCGTCGGCGGCGATGGGCCGCGACATTCCGGTCGCCTTCCTGGCCGGCGGTCCGCACGCGGTCTATCTGCTGGATCCCTTCGACGCCGCCCCAGACGTCAGCAACTGGGTTACCGCGGGTAACGCGATGAACACGCTCGGGGGCAAGGGCATCTCGGTGGTGGCGCCCGCGGGTGGGGCCTACAGCATGTACACCAACTGGGAGCAGGACGGCAGCAAGCAGTGGGACACCTTCTTGTCCAGTGAGCTGCCCGACTGGCTGGCCGCCAACAGGGGCCTGGCGCCCGGCGGACACGCCGCGGTCGGCGCCTCTCAGGGTGGCTATGCCGCGATGGCACTGGCCGCCTTCCACCCCGACCGCTTCGGCTTCGCCGGCTCGCTGTCCGGGTTCCTGTACCCGTCGAACACCACCACCGGTGGTGCGATCCTGGCCGGCCTGCAGCAATTCGGCGGCGTGGACGGCAACGGAATGTGGGGCGCCCCGCAGCTGGGCCGCTGGAAATGGCACGACCCCTGGGTACACGCCTCGCTACTCGCGCAGAACAACACCCGCGTGTGGGTTTACAGCCCGACCAACGACAGCGCCAGCGATCCCGCCGCGATGATCGACCAGGCCGCCGAGGCGATGGGCAACAGCCGCACGTTCTACCAGCAGTACCGCAGCGTGGGCGGCCACAACGGCCACTTCGAGTTCCCGGGTGGCGGTGACAACGGCTGGGGCTCGTGGTCTGGTCAACTCGGCGCCATGTCGGGGGACATCGTCGGCGCAATCCGGTAGTCGCGCGGCGCGCTAGCAGCACGGACGGCGCCGCGGGACGGGCCGGTACCGTGTAAGGAAGCAGCACAGGGCGGGACGGCCGCTTGCCTGGTATCGAGCTGCGACCCACCGAACCTGCTAGCGGGAGAGCATGACGACCACGAAAGCCCGGCGTAAGCGCCACCGAATCCTCGCCTGGGTTGCCGCGCTCGCAGTGGCCGGCGTCGTGTTGTTGGTCGTCCTGGCTGTGGTGGTCCTACTGCGCAGTCGCGAATCGCCGCCCAGCGCGGTGCCGCCCGGGGTGCTGCCCCCTGCGTCAACCCAAAGTCACCCGCACAAGCCGCGCCCCGCTTCCCAAGACGCGTCGTGTCCCGACGTGGACCTGATCGCGGTTCCCGGCACCTGGGAGTCCTCGCCGCAGGACGATCCACTCAACCCGATGCAGTTTCCGAATGCGTTGCTACGCAAAGTGACCGGGCCGATCTCCCAGCAGTTCCCCACGTCCCGGGTGCAGATGTACACCGTGCCCTACACGGCGCAGTTCCACAATCCGATGAGCGGTGACACGCAAATGTCCTACAACGACAGCCGCGCCGAAGGCACCCGCGCGATGGTTCAGGCGCTGACCGACATGGCCAGCAAATGCCCGCTGACCAGCTACGTGCTGGTTGGCTTCTCCCAGGGCGCGGTGATCGCCGGTGATATCGCCAGCGATATCGGCAATGGCCGCGGACCCGTCGATGACGACCTGGTACTCGGTGTGACGTTGATCGCCGACGGTCGTCGCCAGACGGGGGTGGGCAACGATATCGGACCCAACCCGCCGGGCCAGGGCGCCGAGATCACCTTGCACGAGGTGCCGGTGCTGTCCGGGCTGGGCCTGACGATGACGGGCGCCCGGCCGGGTGGTTTCGGCGCGCTCGACAGCAAGACCAACGAGATCTGCGCGCCGGGCGATCTCATCTGCGCGGCCCCGGACGAGGCGTTCAGCGTCGCCAACCTGCCGAACACGCTGAACACGCTGGCCGGCGGCGCCGGCCAGCCGGTCCACGCGCTGTATGCGACGACTCAGTGCTGGAATCTGGACGGGGCGCCCGCCACCGATTGGACGCTGAATTGGACCCACGGACTCATCGAGAACGCGCCGCACCCCAAACATGGGTGACCTGGCCCGGGCGATGCGGGCGGGCCGGATCGGCCCGCGGTGGGGCACTCGGCGACCTGCCGACCAGCGAGCGGTGGACACAGCCGCAACCTAGCTGCTCGGCGGGCGACATCGGCGGTACCTTGTGATTTGGTCTGCCGCCAGGCGACCCTTAACATTAAGAGAAAATTAAGAGCAGTACAACTTCGTCGTGGCCCGATCGGGGCCGTAGCCGTAATAGACGGGCGCCGCCACGCGCCTGCCGTGCGAGGACCGGCCCGCGTAGACGTATTGGGGTCGGCGAAGCCGACCGAGGTGTATTTAGATGTCGGCGAAGCCGACCGAGATGGTTGTGACAGGAGAAGGCGGCATGGCGTACCACAACCCGTTCATCGTGAACGGCAGGATCAAGTTCCCCGAAAATACGAACCTGGTCCGTCACGTTGAGAAATGGGCGAAGGTTCGTGGCGACAAGCTGGCCTATCGATTCGTGGACTACTCCACCGAACGCGACGGCATATACCGCGACATCTCCTGGTCAGCCTTCAGCGCCCGTAACCGCGCGGTGGGGGCCCGGCTACAGCAAGTCACCCAGCCCGGTGACCGCATCGCCATCCTGTGCCCGCAGAACCTCGACTACCTGTCCGCCCTCTTCGGTGCGCTCTACGCCGGCAGGATCGCGGTGCCGTTGTTCGACCCTTCTGAGCCGGGCCACGTCGGCCGCCTGCACGCCGTGCTCGACGACTGCACGCCGTCCACGATCTTGACCACCACCGAGGCCGCGGAAGGCGTCCGCAAGTTCATCCGCGCCCGATCGGCCAAGGAGCGGCCCCGCGTTATCG
>DASSGQ010000268.1:0-2672 GCA_035693385.1 Mycobacterium sp. | reverse complement strand
GTTTCCGGGTACGCCGGGCTGCCGGTGGTCGATTCGTGCGGATCGGCGACCGTGCGGGAGCGTTCGGTGCGGATGATCACTGGTAAGCGTCCGGGATACGGTCGTTCGACGCGGCTGCCTGGCCGGGGTTTCGCCGAGCATGCCGATGACATGGCGCGCGTGCTCGACCATCTCGACCTGGATCGGGTGTTTGTGTGCGGGCAAAGCGGCGGCGCGCCGCATGCGCTCGCGTTCGCCGCCCGCCATCCGGGCCGGCTTCGGGCTGCGTCGATCCGGTCCGGGATGGCGCCGTTGACCGATGAGGACGCGACGCAGGTGATCCCGATCAACCAGCAGGCGCGTCGCCTGGTGGCCGCGCACGACGTGGACGGGCTGCGCACGCTGCTTACGCCGATCGCGGCCGAGATGCTCGCCGACTCGCTGGCCGGCTATGCCGCCCAGATGGCCACCGCGCCGCCGGAAGACCACACCGTCATGACCGATCCCCTGTGGCAGCAGGGCTACATCCGAGCGACTCGAGAGGCATTGGGCGCCGGCTTCGACGGATGGGTCGATGAGACACTGGCGATCCTCGGCGATTGGCCCGACGTCCCGCTGCCCGCGGTCACCACGTCCCTGGTGTGGTCCCACGCCCGCCGGGGATGCTGCGTGTTATAGACGCCGCGGTGGTCAGGACGCAGCGGCGACGGGATTTGCTGCGGCCGCGGCGCGGTCGGTTATCCCGAGGCGGTCGGCCAGGAAGAGGAAGGCCACCGCGAAGTCGTGATCGGCGAGCTCTGCGCGAACGCGTGCCCAGTCGACCTGCTCGCGGACCGCGCGGGCGGCCGTGAGCAGGGGCGCGAAGTCGCAGAAGTGCTCGGTCAGCGCTCCGAGCTTGCTGGACAGCAGGTCGGTGGCGTCGAGCACCGGCATCTCCACCGACAGCACCTCGAACACGTGGCTGCGAGCCAGCATCTCGACCGTGGCCGGTCGGCGCGCGAGTCGGTGCAGCAGGTCGACGGTCACCCCGTCGGTCGACACCTTGAGTAACCAGTCCTCGGGTGGCCGGATAACGTCTAGCCCGGCGGCGGTGAGGTCGGTCGCGATCTGCTCGGTGTGTTCCTCGGCGATGACGAAGTCCACGTCGTGCGCCGACTCCGGCGCGCCGTGTGCCCATAACCCGTAGCTTCCGGCGAGCGCGAACGGCAGGCCGGTGCGCTTGAGCAGGCCCGCAACCCGGCGCAGCGCCGCGCGTCGCGCCTCTCGCTCGTCCGCCATGGCTACTCCCTCGCCGCCGATGCGGTAAGAGTAGTGACGTGCGGCTGGCCACCTTCAATATCCTGCACGGGCACTCCCCATCCGACGAGACGGTCGACGTCGCGCGCTACGCCGACGCCATCAAGGCCCTGGACGCCGACGTGCTGGCCCTACAAGAAGTCGATCGCGACCAGCCGCGTTCCGAGCACGCCGATCTGACCGCGATCGCGGCGGACGCGATGGGCGCGGTGGAGCACCGGTTCGTCGCCGCGCTCGCCGGTACGCCGGGATCAGCCTGGGTCGCAGCCACCGGTGAGGAGCAACCGGGCACGGCCACCTACGGCATCGCGTTGCTCTCGCGATATCCGGTGCGGTCATGGCAGGTAGTTCGACTTCCGTCAATCCCGTTCCGCGTGCCAATGTGGCTGCGCTACCCGCGCAAATTCCTGGTCGTCTCCGAAGAGCCTCGGGTGGCGATGGCCGGCGTCATCGACAGCCCGCTCGGTGTACTGACCATCGCCACCACGCACCTGTCGTTCGTGCCGGGTTGGAATGTCCACCAGCTACGGCGGCTACGCCGCGACCTGACCCCGCTGCCGGATCCTCTCGTACTGCTAGGCGATCTCAACCTGACCTGCCGTTCCGCCGCGCGCGTCACCGGCTACCGACCGTT
Source organism: Mycobacterium sp. (assembly GCA_035693385.1). Taxonomy (GTDB): domain Bacteria; phylum Actinomycetota; class Actinomycetes; order Mycobacteriales; family Mycobacteriaceae; genus Mycobacterium. The sequence continues at coordinate 763 of DASSGQ010000268.1, read as the reverse complement.
GACCGACGTGGCGACATTTCCCACCGACGCGCCGACCCGACAGCTCGATCATGCGCTGCTTCGAGGGCGGCTCGGGCCGGTGCGCTACCAATCCAGCCGACAGCTGCCCCTGTCTGACCATCGTGCGCTGATCGTCGACCTGTAACCGTCACAACCCACCACAACATGGGGTCATCCCTGACCGAGCTCGCCGGTGTCAATGGCTGTCTTGTGACGTTTTCGGCCTTGATAGCAGGCCTTTGGGCAACGTCGGGCGCGGGTTGGTGTCAAGACTCAACCCGATAGGTCGACGCGTAGCGAAAGTTAGCGCCGATGAGGGCCGCCCACCGCAACGAGTGACAAATGCGCGCTGGTGGGGAATCGGCTGGCTGTCCACCCGCCCGGAGGGCCAGCTTGCGATCTGTTGCCGGGGCAGATGGTCTAGACCACTCTCACCGGCGTCTACGGCGGACCAGCCGCGTACCGGCACACACGACTAGCCCTTGATCGAGACAGTGTCGGGGCCGGGTGGGCGACGCGAAGGGCACTCGACGAGGCTTCGGCAACGCGCTAGCGTCCGACCGTGTCGAATCCAAGTGGATTCTCCCAGCCCTACGCCGGGTCACCGAAGTACGAGTACCTGGCACCCAGCCAAGTCGGGAACTCGGATCAACTCCACTTGTCGATCGGGCAACCAGAGGCCGATCGGATTGCCGACCGCATCGGACTGAACAAGGCGCACGCGTTCACCGACGCGCCGACCCGACAGCTCGATCATGCGCTG
>DASSGQ010000267.1:0-8241 GCA_035693385.1 Mycobacterium sp. | reverse complement strand
GTTTTGGGGGTCGATCATTGCGTTCGGCAAGTTGCAGGAAATCCTGCCCGGTTCCCCGATCGGGCTGGGCAAGGCGCAGCAGGTGGTCAACGTGCTGCTGTTGGCCGCGGCCATTGTCGCGGCGGTGGTGATCGGGCTGGGCGCCCATCCCGGCAGTGGTGGGGTGTCGTTGTGGTGGATGATCGGGCTGCTGGGCGCGGCCGGGGTGTTGGGGCTGATGGTGGTGTTGCCGATCGGCGGGGCCGACATGCCGGTGGTCATCTCGATGCTCAACGCGATGACCGGGCTCTCAGCGGCGGCGGCGGGGTTGGCGTTGAACAACACCGCGATGATCGTGGCCGGGATGATCGTGGGCGCCTCGGGGTCGATTTTGACCAACCTGATGGCCAAGGCGATGAACCGCTCCATTCCCGCGATCGTGGCCGGCGGGTTCGGCGGCGGCGGGGTCGCCCCGCCCGACTCCGGTAGCGGCGATAAGCATGTCAAGGCCACCTCGGCCGCGGATGCCGCGATCCAGATGGCCTATGCCAACCAGGTGATCGTGGTGCCCGGCTACGGGCTGGCCGTGGCCCAGGCCCAGCACGCCGTCAAAGACATGGCCTCCCTGCTGGAAGACAAAGGGGTGCCGGTCAAATACGCCATCCACCCCGTGGCCGGGCGGATGCCCGGACACATGAACGTGCTGCTGGCCGAAGCCGAAGTCGACTACGACGCGATGAAAGACATGGACGACATCAACGACGAATTCGGCCGCACCGACGTCGCCATCGTGATCGGCGCCAACGACGTCACCAACCCCGCAGCCCGCAACGAAAAATCCAGCCCCATCTACGGCATGCCCATCCTGAATGTGGACAAGGCCAGGTCGGTCATCGTGCTCAAACGCTCGATGAACTCCGGATTCGCCGGCATCGACAACCCACTGTTCTACAGCGACACCACCACCATGCTCTTCGGCGACGCCAAAAAATCCGTGTCGGAAGTCGCCGAAGAACTCAAGGCGCTATAACGACGACAGGTCCGTTGCGGCACATCAGGCATAAACCGTCCGAGAAGTGCTCAACGGCAACGGCCGGACTCGGTGTCAGGTTGTCAGCACTCCGCCATCGACCGGCAAGGTTATGCCGGTGACATAGCTTCCGGCGTCGCTGACGAGGAATATCAGTGCGGCGGCGAGTTCGGCGTGGACGCCGAGGCGTCCGGCGAGGACACGCGGGAGGATCTGTGTCTCGACGACGTTACGGTCCATGCTGTCGCTCATGTCGGAAGCGAAGAAGCCGGGAGCGAGCGCGTTCACGCGAATTCCCTTGCGGGAGGTCCATTGCTGGGCAAGATCGCGGGTGAGTCCGATGAGGCCGGACTTCGATGACGCGTATGCGGCTTGCGGCAGGCCAGTGGTGGTCAGTCCCAGCACACTGGATATGTTGACGATCGAACTGCCGGGGAGCATGACGCGCGCGCAGGCCTGTGCCATCCAGTAGCAGCCGTTGAGGTTGATATCGATGACCGATCGGAACTGGTCGGGGGTTTCCTTCAGTGCGGGGACGGCGGTGCCGACTCCGGCATTGTTGACAAGAATGTCGACGCGCCCGTAGGCGGTCATGGCCGCGTCGACGAGGGCTGTGCAATCGTCGGGGTCCACGACGTCCGTGCGTACAGCGATCGCCTTGCGTCCGGTGTTTTCGACAAGGGTGCAGGTTTCTGCGAGGCGGTCCACTCGGCGGGCGCCGAGGGCGAGGTCGGCGCCGGCTTCGGCGAGCGCGGCAGCAAATCCGACGCCCAGGCCGCTGGATGCGCCGGTCACGATGGCGACGCGACCGTCGAGTCGGAATCGGTCGAGGATGGTCATGGCTTCCTTTCGCGGTGGTCGTTTGCGCGATGATCCAGGCGGCCCCGGCAACGTCGAGGGCTCGCGTGTGGTCGGAGCCGAGTTCGACGCCGAGTGGTGCCCGCATGCCGTTTTGAGGTGGGCAGCATCAGGAAAGACTCGAGGTCAAATGCGTCGCGGGCTCGACTCGTCCAGTCATGGTTCGGCCCGACCATCCGTGGATGTCTCGGCGGGGAAGGTTATTACGCGGCGCACATATTCGCCCGGTGCATCACAGACTGGCGGGTACGTGTCGCTTCCCAGTCGCTCGGGTGCCGGCCGCTTGCCGGGGGTGTGCCGTGCGATCCACGCGTTCCAGTGGTCCCACCAGCTGCCCTGATTGTCGACCGAGCCGGAGAGCCAGGTCTGCGGATCGGTATCGCTGATGTCGCCCGTTCGGTAGCTGGCGCGTGCGCTGCCCGGCGGTCTGGCGATCGCGATGGCGTGTCCGCCCCGTGCGAGCACGAATGTCACGTCGCCGCCGACCATCGAGACCGTCCGATAGCAGTTCTGCCACGGGGAGATGTGGTCGGTCGACGCGGCGAGCACGTAGGTGTCGACGGTGATCTTTCCGGCGTCGATCGGCACGCCGTTGATGCTGACTTCGCCGGGCCGGGTGAGGGTGTTCTCCAGCGCTGCCTCCATCATCTGCGCGCCGAAGTGGGTGGCCAAATTTGTTTGGTCAGCCGCCCAGTAGAGCATTCCCACGGCGGGCGGCGGCTTGCCGAGCAGGTAGTTGTTCACAACATTTGTCCAGATGCCTTCGATGGGCCGGATCAGCGCGAACGACCACGCCGAGTCCCGGGCGTCGAAGTAGCCGTGCTTGACTGCGCGACGCACCGCGCGGTCGACCTGCTTCTGGTCGAGATACGCCATGGCCGATGGGCCCCGGTCGTAGTCGAGGACGGCGATGGCGATGGTCAGTGTCGCGAGCAGGTGCTGTTGCTCAATCGCGGCCAGGTATGCCGCGGTCATGAAGGCGAGCAAGCCGCCGCCGCACAGGCCGAGCAGATGGGTGGTGACGGAGCCGCTGATGTCGGAGATCGTTTCCAGCATTTCAATGGTGCTCGAGACGTAGTCGTCGAAGCCAACGTCGGCGTGGTTGGCGTCGGGATTGACCCAGGACGCCACAAAAACGCTGCGGCCGCGTTCCAACTCCGCGCGTATGACGGACTGCTCGGGCTCGAGGTCAACCAGGTAGTACTTGTTGACCGGCGACGAGACCAGCAGCACCGGGACCTCGTCGATCTCGTCGGCGCGCGGCTGGTATTGGATCAGCTCGTAGATCCGGTTCCGTCGGACCACCTTTCCGGGTGTGGCGGCGATGTTTTCGCCGATCCGGTAGGCCGACGGATCGACGCTGCTCGGCAACTTGGTGGGTGAGGTCACGTCGTTGACAAGGTTGTCCACGCCCGCTCGCACGCTCCTGCCGCCGGTGTCAATGAATTCCTTCCAGAAAGCCGGATTCGTCAGCGGGTTGTTGGTCGGCGCGGCCGCGGCCAGCACGTTGTCGATGAACAGCCGAAGCCGTTCCCTGGTGCGCCAGTCGACATCGGCGTCGTCGAGCGCGCCTTCGAGGGCATCGCAGCACGCCAGGTAGGACAGTGCCACCCCGTTCAGCAACGGGTTGTCCGCCCAGGCGCGGTCCCTGAAGCGGCTGTCCGCTCGGCCGGGCGCCTCGGCTGGTTTGCCGCGTCCGATCCGGACTAGCTGCGCCGCGAGTCGCCCGATCCGCGAGGCGACCGGTTTCGGGTGTCGGGCCACCGACAACGCGAACCGGGTCAGCTCGGGTAACGGAAGCACACTGCCGGCGGAGGCCGCGTTGGCCATCACGGCCTCGAACCCGGTGCCGGCGCTGCTGTAGCTGAGGGCGTCCTCGCTAGTGGCCGCTGCGGTGGGATCGGTCATCGCTGCGCGGCGTCCCCGGTGCGGAGGAACTGGAACCGCACGGGGCGATACTGCTGAATCTCGGTGCCGACGTCGATTTGAACACCGACCGCTTCCACCACCGCCATGGCGTTCCTCCGCTGCTGCTGCGCCTACACAAGATTGTGTGATCGGGGCAAAATATGGCACACTCACCATAGTTGAACCTAATTTCATGTTCAAGTCTTGGACGTGCCTGAAATGTGCCGCGTGCTCGGCTCCGGCTCGCCTGGGGAGGACGCAAATGTCTCGTTTTACCAACGTTCCAGTCGCCCCGCCGAACCCGGTCTTCGGGCTCGCGGAAGGATCGCGGGCGGTGTCGGAGTTGGGCTGGTTCGTGCTTGCGCGACGTTGGCTTGCGCGGGGCCGAACCGGGGATGGCCGACCGGTCCTTGTTCTACCCGGACAGTTTGCTGACGACTGGTCGACCGCCCCGCTGCGCCGTTTGCTGTCCTCCCTCGGCTACCAGGCCTACGGGTGGCGGCTCGGCACCAACATCGGCCCGACCCCACATATCGTCGGAGGCCTCGACAGGCTCATCAGTGAGCTTGGGGACCGGCACGGCGGTCCGGTCAGCGTCATCGGACAAAGTCTCGGCGGCTTTTTCGGTGCCGAGCTGGAGCGCCGCCACCCCGGCGCTGTCGACCGGCTGATCACGTTGGGAAGCCCGGTCGGCATCACGTCACCGCGCCAGTCTCGCGGCGCTCGCTACTACGAGTGGTTTACGTCCGAGCATCTGCCCGAATACGCGTTCGACTTGTGGACCGAGGCGCCTCCGTTATCCATCCCGGTGACGTCGATCTACAGCAGGAGTGACGGCGTGGTGCGCTGGCAGGCCTGCCTGTACCCCGAGGGGCCGTTGACTGAGAACATCGCGGTATGTAGCAGCCACTTCGGCATGGGCTTCCATCCGGCCGCCGTCTACGCGGTGCTGGACCGGCTGGCCGTACCGGTCGACAACTGGCATAAGTTCGTGGCGCCTAAGCACCTCCGTGCATATTTCCCGGCGCCGAACTATCTAGCCGACGAACGGCCGCATCGCTCGGATACCGGCCCGGTGTCGGCGGCAAACTGAGGCCGGAGGCGCGACCGTGCTCGGACTCAGCGACCGCGCCATCCAGGTGCATGGTGGTGGCGGACCCGACGAAGTGCACACGCAGACGATCACGCGGATCGGATTGGGTCACCCCGGCGCTGCGTGGTGGACAACCTCATGAGCGACGCCGCACCCAGCGACACGGTCGCAGCCGAGTCCCGTCTCGACCTCGTTGCCGAATGGATCGCGACGTTCGACGTGCTCTCACCACCGCTTTCGGCGCGGCGAATCGGACACGGCCAGTCGAACCTGACTTACCGGCTCACGGACACCGACGGTCGGCAGTGGGTCCTGCGCCGCCCGCCCCGCGGACACGTCCTGCAATCCGCGCACGATATCGGCCGCGAGCACCGGATCATCGCAGCCCTACAGGGCTCCGAAGTCCCGGTACCCAGGGTTTTCGGCATGTGGACAGTCGATGGGGTGCCAAATCTGTTGATGGAGTATGTCGACGGACTCGTCATCGAGGACCCCGCAAGTGCACAGTCGCTGACCACGGCGGCCCGCCGATCGGTCGGAGCGTCGATGGCCCGCGCGCTTGCCGCCGTCCACGCCGTCGAGCTCGCTGACGTGCAACTGCTCGACCTGGCCAGCCACAAGCCGTACGCACCGCGGCAATTGTCGCGCTGGGCCCGCCAACTCGACGCGAGCCGCACACGCGCCTTGCCCGATCTCGATCGGCTCACCGATTTGCTCACGCAGAGGCTGCCGGAGTCGAACGGCCTGTGTCTGGTCCACGGCGATCTGCATACGCGCAATATCATCTGCGATCCCGCGACCGGAAACGTGCGGGCCGCGCTCGACTGGGAATTGTCCACACTCGGTGATCCGCTCGCCGACCTCGGCACCCTACTGGCCTACTGGCCACACAACGGAGAAACCGACTGCGCCGACGTATTCGCGCCCTCGACGTTGCCCGGCTTCGCTGCCCGCGAAGAGATCATCGCCACCTATGCCGACACGACCGGACGCGATGTCTCCGCGCTCGGGTTCTGGCATGTTCTCGGACTCTGGAAACTCGCGGTCATCGTCGAAGGAATCCGAAAACGAATATCCGACGAACCAGCCAATGCAGCACCGAGTGGCGCGCCACCTGCGGCGTACACTGAGGATCTGCTCCGCCGCGCCTGGGCCCTTGTCGGGGAGTACGGACTGTGAGCCCCCAACACGTAGCCACCACCGGTCGGGCCGGAAGCGGCGATGAGAAAGCGATGTCCACGATGAAGGACCACGCTGACGCCACGGCCACCTACGCGATCGACTTCCCTCCTCTGGCCGACACGTCGATGTTGCGCGATCCGCCGCCGACCGCGCGGGGTGTTCGAACGCGAGCCGCGCTTATCGAAGGTGCGCGCCGCGTCTTCCAACGCAGCGGCTACCTCGACGCCCAGATCACCGACATCACCAAGGCAGCGAGGTGCTCGACCGGCACGTTCTACACCTACTTCTCGAACAAGGACGAAATCCTGCAAGCGGTCCTCGAGCAAGTCCAAGACGATATGCTCCACCCCGGAATTGCACGGCTTGACGACGACAGCGAAATGTCGCCGTACGCGCTCATCGAAGCGAGCAATCGTGCATACCTGCGGGCATACCAGCGCAATGCCAAACTGATGATGCTGCTCGAACAGGTCGCTATCGCCGACCCCAACTTCCGTGAGACTCGCCGGCGGCGCGGTCAAGCCTTTGTGGTGCGCAACGCCCACGTCATCGCCGATCTGCAGAAACGCGGCCTCGCAGACCCTCGACTCGACGCCTACCAAGCATCCCGGGCACTGTCCGCGATGATGAGCCGCGTGGCCTATTTCAGCTTCTGTCTTGGCGACGACACACCGATTGAAGTTCTCGTCGAGACATCCACGAGGATTTGGGCGAACGCTCTCAAACTTCCGACCCCCACATGATCCGAGGGGGTCCTTCACGGGAGTCCCAGCGTTGCCAATTTGAACCGTTTTCCTTGCCGGACTGGTGACGCACCGACGGTAGGTGACGGACGTTGCAGAAGTGATTGCAGCGGTCTCTGTGCGGAAAGTGGCAGAACAAAGCGCGTGCGGCGTGGGTGTGGGTTCATCGAACATGACCACCGAGCGAATTTTGCATTGCGCCAGACCAGCGGACAATACGAGCGTATGGTGCCAAGTGTTCACGTATCTTCGTGAACACGGGGATCGGTCAGCAGGCACTACGCTGGCCGATTATTCGCGGCGGAGGGGCCGCGAGAACATTCGGAGGGAAATAATGTCGTGGACCGTACAGCCCGAGGCTGTCTTGGGTTCAGCTGGCGCTGAATCGGCGATCAGCGGGGAAATCTCTGCGGCGGCCGCGGCCGCCGCGCCGGCCTTGCTCGGTACAACACCCATGGGTAATGACCTTGATTCGGCCCTGTTCACCACGGCGCTGAACGCGTGCGGCGGCGCCTACGTGGGAGTGGTTCAGGAGCACTCGCTGCAGCGCGGACTGTTCGCCGGGACGCAGAGTGTCGCGTCGAGCGTGTATACCGCCACCGAGGCGGCGCGCAGCTTGACGCTCGGACTGTAAGAGACGCCGATGCCTGACCCCGGGTGGGCGGCGCGCCCACCTGAAGCGAACGATCTGCTGCTCAAGACCGGGACCGGGGTAGCCACCATGTTGGCCAACCAAACGGCCTGGATCGCCGTGGGCGCCAGTCATCACGCTTCAGCAAGCGCGTCCATGATCAACACCGTTGCGACCTCGGCAAGCTGGGCCGGGGCCGGATCCGCGGGATCGGCCGCCAACGCCACGATGCTCAACGCGGCCTTGCACGGGTTGGCCGGCTGGGTCGACGTGAAGCCGGCCGTCGTTTCAGCCGCGATCTCGGCCTACGAGACAGCCAGTGCCGGTATGCGCCCGGCACCGGAATGCAACGCTAACCGTGACGAATCGGCGGCCGACAACATTGCCAATCCCAGTGTGCTGTGGACGCTGACACCGCGAATCGTCGCGCTGGACACCGAGTACTTCGGGGTGATGTGGCCCAATAACTCCGCGGTCGGCGCGAGCTACGGGGGGATTTTGGCCGGGCTGGCGGAAAGCCTGGCAATTCCTCCGCCGTTGGCGGCCATGGGTGCCTCGCCCGCGGCTCCAGCCGAGGCAGCCTCGGCGATCGGCCAGGCGGCGGGCGATGCCGGAGCCGGCGACGGGATGCGCGCCGCGTTCTCGGCGACAAACGGTGCCGGCGCACCGACCTCGGCCGGTCAAGACCTGGGCGGCCAGCTGAACACTTTCATGGAGCCAGTGCAGTCGATGATGGGCGCGGTCCCGCAGGCGCTGCAGGCGCCGTCGCAGCTGATGCAGGCTCCAATGAGCGCCATGCAGCCGCTGCAGTCGATGA
>DASSGQ010000266.1:0-5755 GCA_035693385.1 Mycobacterium sp. | reverse complement strand
TACGACCCTTCCGGCTGTGGCTGGTGGGGTCTCGGCTTGAATCCGGGTGCCAGGGTTCGGATGTCGATCTGGTGCTGTCGCCGGGGAACCGATCTGTCCCCGACGAGCAGTTGGTTGCCGATGCGCTGTGGCATTGCCGGGAATACAGCTTGTCCGAAACGCGGGATTCTTGCGTGATAGACCCGTGCTTTCGCAGCTATGGCCCGACGCGGGAGGTGGTTCCGCTCCCGCCGCGGGCGTTGATCACGACGGTCAAGCTTCTCTCGCCGCGGTTGATGGGTTTGGCCAGGCGGGGCCGTCTGCGGATGTGGAGGCCTTTCGGTGATGTGGCTCTGGCGTTCGTGCGGCGAGCCTGCGACACCGGCTATTACGCCAAATTGCCGTTGGGCGATTTCGCCGGCGCGCAGTGTCGCTACCTGCGGCCGGCTGTTGAGATCGACAGCGGCACAAGGCATTTAGCGTATCGCGCGCCGACGGACCATACCGAGACAGGAGGATCGCATGCCTGAGGTCACCATCAACGTGCCCGGAGTGATGACCGGGGCCTCGTTCACGAAATGGGGCATCACGTTTTATGAGTGGAGTTTCCTCGTGACGATCGACGGCCAGGTCTGGGTCTACACCGATTGGGCCGACACCAACAATCCCGCTGACGAACCCGGCCTCGAGCAAAACGTCATCGAGCAACTCGAAAACGGTCAAGGCGACGACAACCTTGGCGGCATAGCGTACAACGATTCGCCGGGCGATCAAGGACAGTACGGGGACTACGGCGGCGAGTATGGGGGCGACTACGGGGACTATGGGGATTTCGGGGACTACGGAGACTTCGGCGACGACGGTGCACTGGCCGACGGCGGTGGCGGGGACGACGGAGGCGGCGAATCGGCGTGACGCGCCGCCATCTCGTCAGGCCAATCGGGCCGCCGTGGTGAGTAGCGCCTCGGCCCTTTTGCGTTGCCGTGCGGTTACCGGCTCCTCGATGGCCCTTTTGATGAAGCGCACTTTCGGCAGCAGTTCGGCAGGCACTTCGACCAGGGTGGTCTCATCGAACGGCGGGGGCTCATCGTCGGGGGCCACTGGGGTCTGGCGGAGCCCGGTGCGGCGTAGCGGCCCGAGTCGATGCAACAACGGACTCACCGTGATGCCGAGCGGACCCGCGGCCACCTGGAATGTCATCTCGTCGGCGCCGCGAAGTGCCTCCACGGTCAGCTCTTTGGCCCCGCCGCTCCGCGGGCTGCGGCTGGTCAGTCGTCTCAACGACTCCACACTGTCGAGCGAAACGCCGTCACAACGCAGCAGCACGTCGCCACGTGCGATTCCGGACGCAGCCGCGCCGCTCGCCGGCCCGACATTGGTGACAAGCAAACCTTCGTCTCGATACTCCGCGGACAGAGAGATCAGCGAGGCCACCGCGGCGGCCCACGGCCGCGGTATTTCGACGAACGCAACTTCGTTGCGGCGCAACCGAACCGGCTCGTTGCTAGTGCGGATCACTCGCACGGTGCGGAAATTTCGCCTTTCCACCGGAGCCACCTCCACCATTGATTCCGCCGGTCGGAAAGAACCCGGAAAAAAGGGAAGGCGAGCAAGAAGCAGAGTCGAAACTCGCGAACTAACCCGCCTAACCTAACAACGAGACGACGCGGCGCCTCGTCCCCAAAAGTAGTGACTGAGCTGGCAAATTGTCAACGACGGGCTAGATCAGTGACGACGCGTTGCATGATGCTAATCGGCGTCATGTCGGCTTTCGCTTGCAATCCGTATCCCGGCCGGGCTGAACGCGTTTCGGCCCCCACCCCCGGCAGGCATACAGCAATTGGGACGGCCCTGCCGTCCGGCTACGACAACCCGTTCATCCCGTTCAGGCCGATCAGCAGCCCGCCGGTGCCGCCCTGGCCCCCGGTGCCCGTCGTCGTGCCGGACCCACCGTTACCGCCGTTGCCGCCATTACCCGTCAGGACGGCGTTGCCGCCGGCCCCGCCGTTGCCGCCGGGATTCAAGGAGTTGCCGCCGCTCCCGCCGGTACCGCCGGAACCGTAGAGGAGGCCGCCGTTACCGCCGCCCCCGCCATTGCCCCCGGCGCCGAGGCCGAAGCCGCCGATGCCGCCTGCGCCACCGCTGCCGGCCAGCATGGCGGCGGCCCCGCCGGCCCCGCCAGCCCCGCCGGCCCCGCCCATCACGGGGCTGCCGCCGCCGGTGCCACCCCTCCCGCCGGCGCCGCCGGAACCGAAGAGGAGACCGCCGTTGCCCCCGTTGCCGCCGATGCCGCCGTCACCGACCGAAGCGACGACGGCAGCTCCGGTGCCGCCACTGCCCCCGATGCCGCCGGAACCGAAGACGAGGCCGCCGTTGCCCCCGCTGCCGCCGGCCCCGCCGGTGCCAGCAAGGGCGAACCCTCCGGTGCCGCCAAGGCCGCCGGTGCCGAACACTCCGCCGGACCCACCAGCGCCACCCATCCCGCCGTGGCCGCCGACGAGCTGGGTGAGCCCGCCGGTGCCGCCAATGCCGCCGGTGCCGAACAGGCCGGCAGCCCCGCCGGCGCCGCCCATCCCGCCATTGCCCGCCCCTTGGTTCCCGCCGGTGCCCCCCACACCGCCGTGGCCGAACAGCAGTCCGCCGGCCCCGCCGTTACCGCCGGCTGTGCCGGACACCACGCCGCCTGAGCCGGCTCCGCCGGGGCCGCCGTTGCCGATCAGTCCGGCAGGCCCGCCGGTACCGCCGTTCTGACCGAACGCGCCAGACCCACCGGCCCCGCCGTCGCCGTACAAGATGCCGCCGGCCCCGCCGTTGGCCCCCGTCCCCGGGGCCCTGTTGGCGCCGTTGCCGACCAGCGGACGCCCCAATAACGCCAAGAAGGGGGCATTCACCACACTGAGCAGATCCTGCTCTATCGTCTGTGCAGGATTGGCCGTCAACGCCGCGACGTTGGCGGCCTCCGCGTTGGCATAGGATCCCGCACCCGCGGTCAACGCCTGCACAAACTGGTCATGAAACGACGCCACTTGCGCGCCGAGTGCCTGAAAGCTCTGACCGTGGGCCGAGAACGCCGACGCTATGGCCGCCGAAACCTCATCCTCAGCCGCGGGCAGCATCGTGACGGTCGAGGCCGCAGCGGCCGTGCGCGCCGCGCTCAGCGTCGAACCGATATTTCCCAAATCCGTTGCCGCCGTAGCGATCAGCTCCGGCGCCGCGATCACACTCGGCATTTCTATCCTCCCGAGTCATCGCCCCCGGGATAGCAAAAAGTATCCCGCGAAACCTGTGACGTCGACAAGGGAGGACCGCCCCCACTCTTCTCGGGGGCTGCCTATAGGTATGGCTAGGGGGCCCCGGTGTCCCGTTGGTGCCGAACAGGATCCCGCGGTGGCCGCCGCAGTCGCGGCGCGGCGCCGGGACGCACAGATACGGTCCCGGGCTGATCGTCATCACACGGCGGTACTGGCCAGCGACGAGACGATGATCGGCGCGATCGCTTCCGGGCCTACCTCGTAAACCTCCTTGGACTCTTATCAAGAGTCGGTAACGAGGACCTTTGTGGCGGGGTCCACGCGATATTTCCGGTTCGGTTGCAGGGTGTCGGTATCTAGATGCAAGGCATGCAGGTCGCCCTGGTGCGGCCGACGAAGCTTGCTCACTGCACGGAGGGCGTCGGCCTCGATCTCGTCCGCCGAAGGCTCACGGCCACCGACGAAGGTGACCACGCGGTGAAGGTGGTGAATCTGCCCGGTGGCGGCGTCATAGACGACGCAGGCCTTGGTCGAATGGATCGGGCGGTTCGGACTGGCGTCAGTCATGGGTGAAGCTCTCTCAGCCGAAGGTGAACATCAATATCGACCCAGCCATCGTGTCAAGTCCGCCACCACACTCCAGCACCCAGGTCACCCCTGTCAGATGCTGGTCGTAAACCACCGGGGGGTAACAGATGGCGCCGCCATCGGCCGTCACAAGCGATAGGTGGTGGATGTGGTCCGCGCCATCGCGATGGGGCCTGGTCACATATTCGGTGAACCCAATGATGCCAAGGCCCGGGCTTCCTACCGAAAGCGACGTCTGAGCCATGCAGTTTGCGGGGGCGAAGTTGTATTGGTGGCTCAGCGTATAGCCGTGATCCCCTCCGAAAACCCACGCCCAATTCCAGTCCATGGTTTGAACTGCCATAACGACCGCCTCGTCCCTGGGTCTGTGAAACCGCGTCTCGTACGCTAGCACCGAAATCGCTTCTCGCAGGCAAACACCTTCTAGCACTTGGGCGTACGGGCGGGTCAAGTCCACGGGCGTGGTGCATGGGGTTCTTTCACGCCTATCGCCGGTAAACCACCAGGCCTTAGCTCCGCTTTGGCATCGATGGTCCACCGCGTCACTTTGATTTGTTTTTCCTGGTCAGGTCCGTATCCCGGCTCGGCTGAACCCGCTTCGGCTCGCCCGGCATCTTCGGGTAATTCGGCGGATACGGCATGTCGCCGAGTCCCCGCTCTTCGTCGGCCTCGGCCATCTCCAGCAACGGCGCAATCGACTGCACGACATCCTCCATACCGGCCCACGGGTCATCTCGACGCTGCAGCAGATCGGGCACGGTCGCCATGGTGTAGTCGTCCGGATCCGCGGTGGCCAACTCGTCCCAGGTCAGCGGCGTCGACACGGTTGCGATCGGGGTGCGCCGCACCGAATACGGCGACGCCATGGTGCGGTCCCGGGCGTTCTGGTTGAAGTCGATGAAGATCCGCTCGCCGCGCTCCTCTTTCCACCACGAGGTGGTCACCGCGTCCGGCGCGCGCCGCTCCACCTCGCGGGCCAGCGCGATACCCGCCCGGCGCACCTCGACGAAGTCCCAGTCGGTGGCGATCCGCAGGAACACATGGATCCCGCGACCTCCCGAGGTCTTCGGGTACCCGGCCAGACCGAGTTCGTCGAGCAGCGGTCGCAACACGTTGACAGCGACCGCCCGCGCCTCATCGAAACCGGTGCCCGGTTGCGGGTCCAGGTCGATGCGCAATTCGTCGGGGTGCTCGGTGTCGGGGCAACGCACCTGCCACGGGTGCAGCGTGATCGTGCCCATCTGCGCCGCCCACACGATCGCCGCGGGATGGGTCACCTTCAACGCGTCGGCGGTCCGGCCCGACGGGAATGTCACCCGGCAGGTCTCCAGGTAGTCGGGATGGTGCTGCGGTACCCGCTTCTGGTAGATCTCCTCGCCGTCGATGCCGTCGGGGAAGCGCTGCAGATGAGTGGGCCGGTCACGCAGCGCAGTCAGCATCGGACCGCTTGCCACTGCGAGGTAGTACTCGATGAGCCGCCGCTTCGTGCCGTTCGACCCGAGGGCGGGGAAGTACACCTTGTCGGGATTGGTCACCCGCACCGCGATGCCGTCCACGTCAAGTTCTTCTGCTGCAGCAGCCATATCTGGATTCCTACACGCCGGAGGCCAGAATGAACCAATGGACTTACCCGTCATGCCGCCGATCTCGCCGATGCTGGCCAAGTCAGTCAAGACGATTCCACCGGATGCGTCCTATGAACCCAAATGGGATGGCTTCCGGTCCATCTGCTTCCGCGACGGCGATCAGGTCGAGCTGGGCAGCCGTAACGAAAAGCCGATGACCCGCTACTTCCCCGAGCTTGTCGCGGCGGTGACGGCAGAGCTGCCAGAACGATGCGTGGTCGACGGCGAGATCGTCGTCGCCACCGACCACGGCCTGGATTTCGAGGCGCTGCAACAGCGCATCCATCCGGCCGATTCGCGGGTGCGGATGCT
>DASSGQ010000265.1:0-8088 GCA_035693385.1 Mycobacterium sp. | reverse complement strand
CGCTGCTGGCCGCCGGCCGTCGCCGTACCGGCGTCGCCCGGCTGCGTCCGGACCGGGCACTGATCGCCTTTCCCGAGATTCGCAACCTCGGCTACTTCAGCAGCGTGGTCAGCGAGCTCGACGCCGCCGGCGATGGCGGCGATTGGGCCGGTCCCGAGGCGCTCACCGGGCTCGGCGCCGCCGAGGCCGCGCACCTCATCACGGAACGGCTGCGCGCCCGGATCGCGGCAGTCATGGGCTACGGCGATCGCTCGGCCGTCGATCCGACCGTGCCGCTGACCGAGCTGGGGCTGGATTCTTTGATGGCGGTGCGGATCCGCAACACCGCCCGTACGGACTTCGGTGCCGAGCCGCCGGTGGCACTGCTATTGCAGGGCGCCTCGCTGACCGATCTGGCCGCTGACCTGGTCCGCCAGCTCGGCCTCACCGAACAGCAGCAGACCGCGGCAGCCGGTGACGCTCTCCGCGACAGAGCTCAACAGCGCGCGGCGGCGCGTCAGGATGCCGCGATGCGGCGGAAACGAGGAAGAACGGTATGAGCACGGAGTCGTTGCTCGACAACGCCATCGCGGTTGTCGGCATGGCCGGCAGATTCCCGGGCGCCAACTCTGTGTCGGCGTTCTGGGACAATCTTCGGCGCGGCGAGGAGTCGATCGTCAACCTGTCGGACGACGAGCTCAGGACCGCCGGGATCGACGAGAAGGCGCTGACCAACCCGAAGTACGTGCGGCGCGCGCCGATACTGGCCGGGATCGACGAGTTTGACGCCGACTTCTTTGGAATCCCACCGCAAGTCGCCCAGATGCTGGATCCGCAGCACCGGCTGTTCCTGCAGTGCGCATGGCATGCGCTGGAGGACGCCGGCTGCGACCCCGCGCGGTTCGACGGCTCAATCGGCGTGTACGGAACCAGCTCCCCGAGCGGCTATCTGCTGCACAACCTGATGTCGCACCACGAACCCAACGCCATCCTGGCGCAGGGACTCAACTTCGAGCAGTTCAACCTATTCCTGCAGAACGACAAGGACTTTCTCGCAACGCGGGTGTCTCATCAGTTCGACCTCCGTGGCCCGAGCATCGCGGTCCAAACCGCGTGCTCGTCGTCGCTGGTCGCCGTGCACCTCGCCTGCCAGAGCCTGCTGTCGGGTGAATGTGACATGGCTCTTGCCGGCGGGGTCTCACTGAGCGTCCCGCACCATGTGGGCTACTGGCATTCGCCGGGATCGATGGTGTCGGCGGTCGGCCAGTGCCGGCCGTTCGATGTGCGGGCCGATGGCACGGTGTTCGGCAGCGGTGTCGCGATGGTGGCGCTCAAACCGATGCAGGCCGCCATCGACGCCGGTGACCGGATTCACGCCGTCATCCGCGGGTCGGCGGTCAACAACGACGGATCCATGAAAATGGGTTATGCGGCGCCCAATCCGGCCGCGCAGGCCGATGTGATCGCCGAAGCCCATGCGGTGTCGGGCATCGATGCCTCGACCGTGAGCTTTGTGGAGACCCACGGAACCGGCACGCCCCTTGGCGACCCCATAGAAATCAGCGGCCTCCGAAAGGCTTTCGCGGTATCTCAGGAGGCCCGACCGGGCCCGTGTGCGCTCGGGTCGGTGAAATCGAACATCGGCCATCTCGAAGTGGCCGCCGGCGTCGCGAGCCTGATCAAAACGATTCTGTGCCTGAAGCACAAAGCCATTCCGGCCACCCTGCACTTCACCAGTCCGAACCCGGAACTGCATCTCGACGACAGTCCGTTCACGGTGCCCAGCACGTTCGGCCCGTGGGAGTGGGACGGAGTGCGCCGGGCCGGGGTGAGCTCGTTCGGGGTGGGCGGGACCAACGCGCACGTGGTGCTCGAGGAGGCACCGGCGGTCCCGGCACCCGCCAGGTCGACCGAACCCCAGGTGCTGGTGCTGTCGGCCCGCACGACGGCGGCGCTCAACGAGTCGCGGTCGGCGCTGGCCGCCGCATTGGCCGGCCCGGACGGCCCGGACCTGGCGGACGTCGCGTTCACCCTCACCCGGCGCCGCAAGCACAAGATCACCCTGGCCGCCGTCGTTCACGACTCCGAACACGCGGCCACGGTGCTTCGGGCGTCCGAGCACGACAATGTCTTCGTCGGCGAATCCGCCCCCGATTCGTCACGCCATCAAAAACCTGAATCGACTTGCGACCGTGTCGTTTTCCTGTCACCCGGGCAGGGCGCCCAGCATGTCGGAATGGCCCAGGGCCTCTATCACACCGAGCCCGTTTTCGCCGAGCACTTCGACGTCTGCGCCGCGGGATTCCGCGATGAATTCGGGATCGACCTGCCCACCGAGGTGTTCGGCGGGTCCGCAAGCACGTTGGAACGCATCGACCGCGCCCATCCCGCGCTGTTCGCTGTCGAATACGCGCTGGGCAAATTGGTCGCGGCCTACGGTGTGCAACCGGGGGCGTTGGCCGGACACAGCATCGGCGAATACGTCGCGGCCACCCTGGCCGGGGTATTCGATCTCGAGACCGCGATCAAGGTGGTCGCGATGCGCGCCCGCCTCCTGCACGCGTCGCCGGCCGGCGCCATGGTCGCGGTGGCGCTGGGACCCGATGCCGTCGCCGAGCATTTGGTGCCCGGCGTCGACATCGCCGTGGTCAACGATCCGGGCAGCTGTGTGGTCGCCGGGCCCGACGAGGCGGTCCGGGCATTCACCCAGCGGCTGGGTGAGCACGGGATACTCGCGCGACGGGTCCGCGTGTCGCACGCGGCCCACTCCAGCTCGATGGACGCCGTGGTGCCGGAATTCGAAGCCTTCCTTTCCGGCGTGAAACTCCATGAACCCCACACACCCCTGCTGAGCAATGTCACCGGAACCTGGATGTCCGCCGAGGAGGCGACCGACCCGGCGAGGTGGGCGCGCCAAATCCGCGCGACGGTCAGGTTCTCGGACGAACTCGACGCGATGCTGACCGATCCCAACCGCCTCCGGGTCGAGCTCGGTCCCGGCGGCAGTCTGACGGGTTCGGCGGTGCGACAGCCGAAGTGGTCGAGGAGGCACCGCGCCGTCCGGCTCATGCGCCACCCCGTGCAAAACATGGACGATCGCGACGCGTTCCTGCTCGCTCTTGGCCAACTCTGGTCGGCCGGCGTGCGGGTCGACTGGTCACCGCTGACCGGGCCGTCCGAACAGGCAGGGCCACGGCTGGTCAGCCTGCCCGGTTATCCCTTTGCACACCAACGGCATTGGGTCGAGCCCAGCACCACCGTCCGGAACGGCGCGGCCGCTACCGCGCGGGCACTGCCGGGCGGCTCCAGCAACGGCTCCAATGGTGTCGTCGCCCATCCGGCTCCCGGTGCGGGACCGTCCAGCACCGAGGACACCTTGCGCCGCATCTGGTCGCGGTGCCTCGGCATCAACTCCATTGACCGCAAAGACAATTTCTTCGAACTGGGCGGCGACTCGCTGATCGCGATCAGCATCGCAACCAGCGCCGCCTACGAAGGATTCGAGATCAGTCCGCAGGATCTGTACCAACATCCGACGCTGGCCGGGCTGGCCGCCGCCATCGACGCTCAATACGAGGCGAGCGGGCTGACGAAGCCGCCGGACGACGCGGCCCACCCCGCGGTTCCGCCGACCATTGCGCACTTCCTCGAGCGCGGTGTGCGGGAAGCAGACGGCTGGCGGATCCCGTTGATCCTGCGCCTCGACCCGAAAGTGAGTGTCGAGGACGTCCGCGCCGTGCTGACCGCGGTGACCAACCAGCACGACGCGTTGCGGCTGCGGCTGGTAAACCGCGCCGGGACCTGGGAACAACGCATCGTGGCGCCTGAGCAGGCCGACGAATTCGACCCGGTCGTGACCCGGTCACTGCCCGACGGGGTGGATCCAGCGAGTCCCGCTGCGCGCCAAGCGGTTTTGGACGTCCTGGCCGAGCTCGCCGCCAGCCGGGAAGCCGGCGCCCCACTGGCTGCCGCCTACATTTCCGGTCCGGCAGGCGGCACGCGCTACCTGGTCCTATCCGTGCACGAGATGGTCGCCGACAATGCGTCGCGGGAAATCCTGGCGGCCGATCTCTTCACCGCGTTCACGCAACGGCTGGCCGGTGCCGAAATCGCGCTGCCACCGACCACGGCTGCCTGGCGCGAGTGGTCGCTGCGATGCGCTTCCCTGGCAACGCACCCGGCGGTCCTGGACACCACCGACTTCTGGCTGGAGAGCTCACGGGCGACGCTGCGTTTGGCCGATCCCGAAATCACGTCGGCACCCCATCTGAAAGACCTGACGCGACTGTCGTCGGTGCTGACCAGCGACCAGACAGCCCACGTCGACGACGCCCGCCTCAGGCTGACCATCTCGATCGACGAAATCCTGCTGGCCGCGCTGGGTCGAACGATCGCCCAGACCGTCGGCGAAGGTGTGGTCGCGGTAGACCTGGAAGGAGCCGGCCGTTCGGTCCTGCGGCCGGACGTCGACTTGCGCCGCACCATCGGCCGCTTCACCACGCTCTACCCGGTGCCGCTCCGGTGCGCCAGGGACGGTGACGCGACCGAGTCGCTGGCCTTGGTGGGCGACCGCCTGAAATCCGTTCCGCATTACGGGATCGGGTACGGCCTGTTGCGCCACGTCTATGCGCCCACCGCGCGGCTGCTCGCGGCCGAAGCCCCCGCGGACATCCACTTCCGTTATGCCGGAGTGGTTCCCGAGCTCCCGCCGCTCGACGCGCCGGTTCAATTCGACTCCGACGCGGCGATGCCGGTGCGTGACCCCGCCCCAGGGCTGGGTCATGCCATCGAAATTCGGGCGTACCGCCACTCCGGCGTGCTGCACCTCGATTGGTGGTATGACTCCCGCCGCGTTCACCGCGAAAGGGCCGAGGCGCTGGCGCAACGCTTCCCGATGGCGCTGCGGGTGCTGATCCAGGACGCCATCGACGCTATCCCCGACGAAGACGACTTCGGCTCGGAACCCGTCGAGCTGGCTCTGGTGGACTTGTCGACGCTGGACGCCGGTTAAGGGAGACGTGAATGACTAACGCGAATTGGAACTTTAAAAGGGGCTCCGATAAGGCCGTCCTCGTCGAAGGGGTGCGCAAGACCTTCGGCGAGGTGGTGGCCCTGCACGAGGTCAGCTTCGAGGTCAATCGTGGTGAGGTGATCGGCCTGCTCGGTCCCAACGGGGCCGGCAAGACCACGATCGTCGACATCTTGTCGACGCTGAGCCGGCCCGATCGCGGCCGTGCGTCGGTCGCCGGCTATGACTGCGTTTCCGAGCCCGCCGGGGTGCGACGGTCGATCATGCTGACGGGTCAGCAGGTGGCGATCGACGACATGCTGACCGGTCACGAGAACCTGGTGATGTTCGGCCGGCTGTTCGGACTGAACAGGTCGGCGGCGCGCTCCCGGGCGACCGAACTCATCGAAGAGTTCGATCTGGTGCATGCCGCCGATCGGCGGGTGAGCACTTACTCGGGCGGCATGCGCAGGCGCATCGACATCGCCTGCGGTCTGGTGGTCCGGCCCCAGGTGGCGTTTTTGGACGAGCCCACCACCGGGCTGGATCCCAGGAGCAGGCAAAGCATTTGGGACCTGGTCGCCAGCTTCAAGACCACCGGCATCGCCACACTGCTGACCACGCAGTACCTGGAAGAGGCCGACGAGCTCGCCGATCGGATCATCGTGATCGACCACGGCAGAATCATCGCGGAGGGAACCGCCAACGAGCTCAAGGAGCGCACCGGTGCGAGTTTCTGCGAGATCGTGCCACGCGCCCCGAAGGACCTGCCGGCCATCGCCGAGGCGCTCGGCTCGCTGTTGCCCGAGAAGCACCGTGCCGCGCTGACACCCGAATCGGACCGGATCGCGATGCCGGCACCACAGGGCACCCGCACACTGGTCGAGGCCGTCTCGCGGCTCGCGGCGGCCGACATCGAGGTGGCCGACCTCGCGCTGCGGCGCCCGTCGCTGGATGACGTGTTCCTCGCCTTGACGGAGGACCCCATCGAGTCGCCCACCGCGAGACAGCCAGTCGCAGGGGCCGTTTCGTGACCGCCTTGCACACCGCGCGGGCACACCCGTCGGCGTTCACGCAGTGGTGGGTGCTCACCGCACGCTTCATCAAGCCCACCCTGCGCAACGGCGAACTGGCTCTCACCGTCGCGTCTTCCGTGGTTTTCACCGCCGGCTTCTACGTCCCGTTGAGCAAGGTCATGGTCAACGCCACGAAGTTCGTCAGCAGCAGCTACGCGCAGTACATCATGCCGCTGGTGGCCCTGCAGGCGATCGTGTTCGCGGCCATTTCGACTGCCTTTCGGGCCGCCACCGACTCCAGGCAGGGCATCAATCGCCGGTTCGGGACCATGCCGATCGCCCCATTGACCCCGGTGGCCGCCCGCATCGGCGCCGCGGCGTACCGGTGTTCCGTGGCTTTGGCCGTGGCAATGGCGTGCGGCCATGTGATCGGCTTCCGGTTCCACCGTGGCACGGTTTATATCGTCGGGTTCTGCGCGTTGGTGATCGTGATCGGCGTGCTGCTGTCATTCGCCGCGGACCTGGTCGGCACCGGCAGCCGAAACCCCGAAGCGATGATGCCGCTGCTGATCTTGCCCCCACTGATCTTCGGTCTGCTCTCCGTCGGAGTCCAGCCGGTGCAACAGTTTCCGCAGTGGATTCAGCCCGTCGTCCGCAACCAGCCGATTTCCCAGTTCGTGGTTGCGCTGCGCGCGCTGGCCGGCGACGCCGCACCGTTCGCGGTGCCGGTGACGTGGCAGGTCCTGGCGCCGACGCTGGCGTGGCTGGCCGGCATGGCGGTGATCCTGGTGCCCGCATCGGCGCTGGTCTTGTCGAGGCGATCCTGATGGCGACCATGGTTCGGGAGCGGATCACCGTCGGCGATGTCGCGCGGTCCTATCCGGAGAATTCCCCGCGGGTGCTGATCCCGCAGACCGTGGTGCAGACCAAGCGGCTCCTCGTTCGGTGGTCGCGCGATCCCGTGACGCTGATCGAGACGCTGGTGCTGCCCATCATGTTCCTGCTGACGCTGAACATTGTGCTCGGGCAGCTGATTTCACAAACCACCGGGCACAGCGGTCTCTACGGCACCGTCCCGATGAACGCGCTCGCCGCCGCGATCAACGGATCGTCCATCGGTGCGGTCGGCCTCATCGGGGAGCGCACCAACGGCTTGCTGCGCCGGCTGTGGGTGGTACCCGTACACCGCGCGTCCGGTGTGCTGTCGCGGATCCTCGCCGAGGCGGTCCGGATCCTGATGACCACCCTGGTGGTGCTCGGCGCGGGTCTGCTGCTCGGATTCCGTTTCACGCAGGGCGCTCCGGCGACACTGGTGTGGCTGGCGATCCCGCTGATTTTCGGGATGGCGTTCGCGACGCTGATCACCATGGTCGCGCTGTACACCGCGAAGACCTTCCTCCTCGAGGGAGTCACGCTGGTGCACATACTTGCGGTCGTCTTCTCCACCGGCTTCCTGCCGGTGGACCAGTACCCGCGGTGGATCCAGCCGGTGGTCGCCCATCAGCCGATGACCTACGCGATCGAGGCCATGCGCGGTTTGTCGCTCGGCGGTCCCGTGCGCACACCCCTGGTCGCGACGCTGTTGTGGTCCGTAGGCATCGCCGCCGTATGCGTGGCGCCGATGCTGATCGGCTACCGACGAGCCAGCACAAGCTGAGCGAGCCTCGAAGCAAGGGGATTTTCAGGTGTTTCCCGGAACGGTGATCCGCAAGTTGGCGGGCAGCGAGGAAGTGTTCGCGCACAACGAAACGTTTTTCGCGCTGGGCGTCGACATGACCGGCCCGGTCGACATCAGCGCGATGTCGGAAGCCTTCGACGCGCTCCTGCAGGCGCATCCGATCTTCGCCGGCTGCCTCGCGCCGTCCGCCGACGGTCGCCACCAAATCGTCGCCGACGACCTGCTCCATCCCGGCATCTGGCTGGTCGGGTCCTCAGGTTCGTCAACTGCGGCAATGCAACTCGACCAGAATCAGTCGCTGCTGAACCTGCGGTTGAAAGTCGACGGCGAACGCTCGGAGCTGACCCTGTACGCGCACCACGCGCTGGCGGACGCCCACCACGTCTTCGGCCTTCTCGAGGAACTCT
>DASSGQ010000264.1:0-7006 GCA_035693385.1 Mycobacterium sp. | reverse complement strand
GGAATGAGCGAGACAGACCGGGCCGCTAAAACGCTCGCAACGATCCGGGTGGACCAATTCGTCGCCGCACCGCCGGCGAAGGTGTGGCGGCTGCTGACCGAACCCGAGCTCCTGCGACTGTGGTGGGCCGAGGGCGAGGTGGCCGCGGTCGTCGGACATCAGTTCACCCTGGACATGCCGGGCTACGGCAAGCAACCCTGCAAGGTGCTCCAGGTCGATCCCCCGCACCGTTTCGTCTACACCTTCACCCCGGCCTGGACACTGTCCTGGAGCCTCGAGCCGGAAGGCGCCGGTACCCGAGTGTTCTTGGAGCACAGCGGCTTTGATTTGGACGACAAACGGATGGCCGACGCCTTCAACCGGATGGGCCCAGGCTGGTGTGAGGTCGTTCTCCCCCGTCTCTGTGAGGCGGCGACGCGGACCTGAACCGACCGCCGGCGTGTGCGACCATCGTCGGGTAGTCAGCTCGCAGCGGTCACGCAGAACATTGGGGAGCACGATGCGCGCAGTCGTCATCACCAAGCATGGCGACCCGTCGGTCTTGCAGGTTCAGCAGCGGCCCGACCCGCCGCCGCCCGGCCCCGGTCAGCTGCGGGTCGCGGTACGTGCCGCGGGGGTCAACTTCGCCGACCACCTCGCGCGCGTCGGCATGTATCCGGACGCGCCGAAGCTTCCGGCGGTGGTCGGCTACGAGGTCGCCGGGACGGTCGAGGCCGTCGGCGACGGTGTGGATCCCCACCGCGTCGGCGAACGCGTGCTGGCCGGCACGCGATTCGGTGGCTACGCCGAAATCGTCAACGTCGCCGCGAATGACTCCGTGGTCCTGCCCGACGCGTTGAGCTTCGAACAGGGCGCGGCGGTCCCCGTCAACTACTCGACCGCGTGGGCGGCGCTGCATGGGTACGGGTCGCTGCGCGCCGGTGAGCGGGTGCTGGTGCACGCCGCGGCGGGCGGTGTGGGCATCGCGGCCATCCAATTCGCGAAGGCCGCCGGGGCTGAGGTGCACGGCACCGCGTCGCCCGGAAAGCACGGCAGGCTGGCCGAGTTGGGCGTAGACCGGGCGATCGACTACCGCCGCGACGGCTGGTGGCGCGGGCTCGATCCATATGACCTGGTGCTCGACGCGCTGGGCGGCACGTCGCTGCGACGCTCCTATGCACTGCTGCGCCCGGGCGGAAGACTTGTCGCCTACGGGGTTTCGAACATGCAGCACGGCGAGACGCGCTCGCTGCGGGCGGCCGCACCGCACGCGATGGCGATGCTGCGCGGGTTCAATCTGCTCGACCAACTCTCCGACTCCAAAGCGGTGATCGGCTTGAACATGCTGCGGCTGTGGGACGACCGCGGCACGTTGGAGCCCTGGATCACTCCGCTGAAAAAGGCGCTCGATGACGCCACGATCGTCCCGATCGTCCACGCGGCCGTGCCGTTCGCCGACGCGCCGCGGGCCCACCGCATCCTGGCCGCCCGGGAAAACGTCGGAAAGGTCGTCCTGGTGCCCTAGTCGGATCGACGGCGCGGCGCTGGTCGCCGCCGGACCGCACTGCGGCACGGGCCCTTCCGAACCCCCGCTTCGCGAGCGAGACTGTCCTGTATGAACTCGACACCGGCGAGTACGTTTCAGCGAATCGCGACGGTCATCGGCGGCCTGACACTCGGGGTCGCGTTGGTTGGCTGCGCTGGTCACGGCGACGGCCACGTGACGGCCTCCCTGACGCCGAAAGTGACGACCGTCGCCCGGACCGTCCCCGCGGCACCCGCGGACGGGCCATTGACGATCAGCAGCCCCGCGTTCCCCGACGGCGCGCCGATCCCGGCGCAGTACACCTGCAAGGGGGCCGACACCGCGCCGGGGCTGACCTGGTCGGCGCCGCTGGGTGCGGCACTCGTTGTCGACGATCCGGACGCCGTCCGTGGGCCGTATATCCACTGGATCGTGGTGGGGATCCCGCCCGGTCCCGGCAACACCGCGGATGGTCAGACTCCTGCGGGAGGAAGCAGCCTGCCGAACTCGGCCGGCCAGGCCGGGTACAGCGGGCCCTGCCCACCCGCGGGTACCGGGGTGCACCACTACCGGTTCACCCTCTACCAGCTTCCGGCCACCTTCCAGCTCGCTCCGGGCCTGGTGGGTGGGCAAGCGGCGCAGGCGATCGCGCAGGCCGCCTCGGGACAGGCGCAATTCACCGGAACGTTCGCGGGCTGACCCGGACGGATGAGCGATGCCCGCGGCGCCGACATTAGATGTCACCAAGGCCATCCAATTCGGCCAACTCGTGAACGCCACCTACTCGACACTGCCCACTGACTTGTCGAACGCGGCCGGTAAGCCGCTGAGTGCCGGCGGCATCGACTACACGGTGGTCACGACGATCTATGCCAACGATTTGGCCACCGACATGAACCCGAGCCGGGGCGATGACGAGGTTTCCATAGGACTGATCTGCCAAGCGAACCAAACCGGCGATGCGGTGATCGCCATCCGGGGCACCGAAGGCATCCGGGAGTGGGCCCACGATGCCGAGTTCCTCCAGGTGCCATGCCCCTTCCTGGCCGGCGCCGGCCACACCGAAGACGGCTTCACCGCCATGTACGAGTCGTTGCGGACCGGGGCCACGCCGAACTCGCCGACCGTGGTGCAAGCGCTGCCGAAGCTTTCGTTTCCCAAACCACTTGGCTCACTGACGATTTGCGGGCACAGCCTGGGAGGGGCCCTGGCGACCCTGCTCGCGCTCGACGTGGCTGCGAACACCTCTTTCACCGGCCCGGCCGTCTACTCCTACGGCAGTCCACGCACCGGGGATTCGCTGTTCGCCGGAACCTTTGACCAGGTGGTCAAGAACTCGTACCGGATCGCAAATCGCCTCGACATCGTCCCCGCATTGCCTCCTCCCATCGACTACGAGCATGTGCTCAATCCCTATGAGCTGAACCCCGTGCGTCTACTGCCACTGCCCCCGAAGATCCTGGTCAAATCCACTGCGGCTTGCGAACATTCGCTGGCGACCTACTTGTATATGCTGTCCCTGCAATCCGGCGGCCCGGTGCTTGCGCTGGAATCCAGCTGTCAACCCTGACCAACCGGAGCGATCCCCGGCGTCGGTGTGCCTACTCCGGCGTTCGGGTGGCGAGCCGAAGCAACCCGCCGCGCAACTCGTCGTTGCGCTCACCGGCGGCCAACTCGAGCAGGGCGATCTCGGCGACCGCCGCGACGAGCAGCACGGCGATAGGTTCCGACGGCGCCCATCCGAGCGCCACCAGATCGGGCGTCACGCGCGCGGCCGCACTGTCGTTGCGGGCGGCGACCAAGTCGCTCAGGCCGGCCTCGGTGCGCGACTGAACGAGCAAAGCCTTGGTGGCCGGTTCGGCCAAGCAGCCGTCGAGGTAGGTGTTCATCCCGGCGGCGAGCCGGTCGCGTCCGGGCGGAACGCCGGCCATGGCTGCGGTGATCGACTCTTCCAAGTCGTCGTGGAATCGGGCGTGCAACGCGCGCACATAGTCGGCGCGACTGGGCCAGTGCTGATAGAAGCTGCCTTTGGCCATCCCGGCCTCGGCGACGATCGCGTTGACGGAGATCCTGGCCAGATCGGCCGTCCCCAACAGCCGTTGGCCCGCGTCCAGCAGGGCATTGCGGCCCGGCTCGGGTGATCTCACCGCAGTCCCGCCTTGCGCTGGCTGCGCCGGGCCAGCGCTTCCCCGTATCGCTCGCACACATCGATCACGCCGGTGAGTTGGTAGGTGATCCACCCTTTGTGGGTCGAGGGAAAGTTCTTTTCGAAGAGCCGGTGACCGATGATCTGCATCGCCCATCCTCCAACGAACATCGTGGCACCGACTTTGGGCTTGGCGAACATCAGCGGCAGGCCGGCCGCGATGATCGGCGTGCCGACCAGATGGGTTGCCCGCACCCCCTTGGAGGTGTGTTGCGTCCGGTAGTAGGCCATCTTGTCAGTGAATGGCGCTTCAGGCGGCGGCACTTGTGGCATCCCGAATCCCTTCTTGCGGGGGCGCACTTACGGGCGTAGCGTACGCCATGACCGACCAGTCGGTCAATGACCGAGAGGGGCAACCATGACGACCATTCAAACCCGGGCGGGGCGCGTTGCCTATCGCGAATCCGGCACTGGCCCAACGATTTTGTTGTTGCATGCGACGCTGCACGACGGGCATGACTTCGACCCGATCATCGAGACGCTGGCGCGGCGCTACCGCACCATTGCGGTCGACTGGCCCGGGCATGGGGATTCGGATCCCATTGACGCCGCTCTGGATCCCAGCGCACCGCTGCTCGCCGACGTGCTCGAAGACGTCGTCGACGGCCTTGGCCTGTCGCGGGCGGTGCTGATCGGAAACTCGGTCGGCGGCTACGCGGCGGCGCGGCTGGCCATCAACCGGCCCGAGTCCGTCGCGGGTCTGGTCCTGGTCAACTCGGGCGGGTTCGTGCCCTGGAATCCACTGTCCCGCAATCTTTGCCGCGTGCTGGGCACGCAGGCGGTGTTCCGCCGGGCCGCTCCCCTGCTCATCCGTGGCTACATGAAGGCCAAGACCGACAGCGACCGGCGAATCATCGAGCGTGCGACCGCTGCGGCGCAGACACTCGAGGGCGTCCGCATCGCGGCGGGGCTTTGGCGAAGTTTCGCCACGCCGGGGCACGATCTGCGCAGCCGCGCCGGGGAACTGCGCGCGCCAACCCTCCTCGTGTGGGGCAAGAAAGACATCGTGATCCCGGTGAGCGGCGGGCGTGCGACCCACGACGCCATACCCGGTTCGCGGCTCGAGATCCTCGACACCGGGCATGTGGTGTTCTCGTCGGATCCGGGCGGGTTTCTCGCCGTCGCCGAGCCGTTCTTGCGCTCGATCGACAGTCGAGTGTGCGCTCACGGCGTCGACACGCCGAGGGATCCCGCCCTGGGCGCACACCGGAAGCCGTGAGCGCACACGCGACGTCAAGCGCCGGCTTGCGGTGAACTCGCCACGGCCGCCTCGACGAAGCGGCGCAGCACGGCGTTGTGGGCGCGCGGCAGAAATGCCAGCCCGACGGGGCTATCGGGTGCACCCCGCAGCGCGATGAACCGGACGCCGGGGTGGATGTTGCGCCTGACGGCGACGTCGGGAATCACGCCGATGCCGCGGTCCGCCGCGACGGATTCGATCCACTCGTCGAAATTCGTCGTCTCCACAACGGTTTTCGGTCCCGCACCGGCCGGCCAGGACCATGGCCCGGTGGTACCACTGGCGGTGTTGACGACCAACGGCCACCGTGGAACCTCGGCCCAGTCCAACTCGGCCCTTGCCGCCAGGGGCGAGTGAACAGAACACACGGCCACCCGCGACTCGTTGAACAGGTGCACGACCCGCACCGCGGTCGAGGTCACCCGCCCACGCACCACGGCGAGGTCAACCTTTCCCTGCTGCACGGCGCCCAGCGCATCGTCGGTGCGGATCAACGTGACCATCGTGCCGGTGGCCCGTTCGAAACGAGCGACGGTGTCCTGCGCCCAGGGGTCGGGCAACAACCAACTGAACCCGAGGCGGATGCTGGCTTGCCGACTCAGGGCGCCGAACCCCCGCTCCAGCTCGGCGAGCGTCCGTTCGACGTGGTCGAGAAAAATCCGCCCGGCCGCCGTCGTGTCCACGTGCCGTGAACCGCGGTCCAGCAGTGTCACCCCGAGCGCGTCTTCCAACTGCCGGATGGTGCGGCTCAGCGCGGGCTGGGTGATGCTGAGTTCGGCGGCGGCGTGGGTGAACGACCGGAGTCGCGCCACCGCCTCGAACGCCCGGAGGTGGCGCAACTCGACTCGGCCGCTATCCAGTACACCCATGCCTGGCAAGCATAGATCGACTACAGCAGGCATTTCACAGCCGGTTTCCGCGAACCTAACGTCATAACCAGGCCACACACGCCATCACGGGCAGGAGAAATGAGGAGAAAAATGCCGCTCTTGTACATCGACCTCATCGAGGGCCGGACACCGTCGGAGGTCCGGGCGTTGCTGGATGCCGTTCACGACGCCGTGGTCGGCGCATTCGAGGTTCCGCCCCGTGACCGCTACCAGGTGGTGCACACCCATCCCGCGCACGAGATCGTCGCCTGGGACACCGGGCTGGGCATCACCCGCTCGTCCCAGCAGGTGATTGTGCATGTGGTCAGCCGGCGTCGGGCCCGCGAATCGAAGGAGAAGTTCTATGCACTGCTGGCGTCCAACCTGACGGAGCGGTGTGGGCTGGATGCGGCCGATGTGATCGTCTCGATCACCGAAAACGGCGATGAGGATTGGTCTTTCGGCCATGGCCGCGCACAGTTCCTCACTGGAGAACTGAAATGAGCGAGGCTATGGCACTGTGCACCCGGCTCACGGAATTCTTCGACATCGAATACCCGATCCTGCTCGCGCCCATGGCGATGATTTCCGGCGGCCGGCTGGCGGAGGCGGTGACATCGGCCGGCGGTCTGGGACTCATCGGCGGAGGATACGGCGACGCGCACTGGCTGCAGCGCGAATTCGACCGGGCCGACGGGACGAGGGTCGGAGTCGGGTTCATCACCTGGAGCCTGGCCCGCGAGCCCGAGCTGCTCGACGCGGCCCTGGCGCGGCGACCCGCTACGGTGATGTTGTCCTTCGGTGAACTGCGACCGTTCGTCGAGCGCGTCCACGCCGCCGGCGTTCCGCTGACCGCGCAGGTGCAAAACCTCGATCACGCGCGCCGGGCGCTGGACGCCGGCGCAGACATCCTCGTGGCGCAGGGCGGCGAGGCGGGTGGGCACGGAATGACTGCGCGCTCCACCTTCACGCTGGTGCCCGACGTCGTCGACCTCGTCGCCGAACGTTCGCCCGAAACGCTGGTGGTGGCCGCGGGCGGCGTCGCCGATGGCCGCGGGCTGGCCGCGGCGCTGGCGCTCGGCGCTGACGGCGCCCTGGTGGGGACCCGGTTTTGGGCCTCCGAAGAGGCGCTGGTGTCGCCACGAGCACACCAGCGGGCGCTCCAGGCCAGCGGAGACGACACCCGT
>DASSGQ010000263.1:0-13613 GCA_035693385.1 Mycobacterium sp. | reverse complement strand
CCACCGCACACCGAGGAACGGCGCCCCCAACAACAGCAGCACGGCGACCACCGCCACCCCGACCGGAACTGCGCGACGGGTGACGAAATTCGTTGAGCGGTACCAGAACTCGTCCTCGACTGGCTTCCGCGCCGGCCGCGGGCGCCCGGCCAGGCGACGCACCAGCCGACGCACGTCAAGCGCATTCAGCCGATCCCCGAGC
Source organism: Mycobacterium sp. (assembly GCA_035693385.1). Classification (GTDB taxonomy): domain Bacteria; phylum Actinomycetota; class Actinomycetes; order Mycobacteriales; family Mycobacteriaceae; genus Mycobacterium. Next base: position 13,411 of record DASSGQ010000263.1, on the reverse strand, counting down.
AGCACGATGGCCGCGGGTGTCATCACCACCGCCGCGATCGCGGTGAACGCGACCGTGGCAATGCCCGCGTAGCCGAACGACTTCAGGAAGTGCATCGGGAACTGGATCATCGCGGCCATCGACAGCGCGACGGTGGTCGCCGAGAACAACACCGTGCGGCCCGCGGTCGCCATGGTGCGCAGCAGTGCGTCGTCACGGGTTGCGCCGGCGGCCATTTCGTCTCGGAAGCGGCTGACGATCAGCAACGTGTAGTCGATCGCCAGCGCCAGGCCCAGCGCGGTGGTGAGGTTGAGCGCGAAGATCGACACGTCAGTGGCGAAGGCGATCAGCCGCAGGACCGCGAGCGAGGCCAGGATCGACATCCCGCCGATGGCGACCGGCAGCGCCGCCGTGAACAAGCCGCCGAACACCCAGACCAGCACGACGAAGCTGAGCGGGATGGCTATCGCCTCCATCACCAACACGTCGTGCTGGGCCTGCGCGGTGATCTGCGCGTTGACCATCGCCACCCCGCCGGAGCGCACGGTGACACCGTTTCGGTCGTGTGCGAATTGCTGTGACAGCTCGTCGGCGTACTTCTGCGCCTTCATGATCGACGGGGTCTCGCCGCCTCCGATGCCGGCGACGACCAGCCCGGACAGCCCATCCTTGCTGACCAGCGATGTGGCCGCCGCCGGCGGGGCCGTCCACGCCGAGGTCACGCTGGTCACGTGCGGTGACCGGCTCAGCTGATCGGCGATGTCGGTGCCGACCGAACGCGCCGCCGGACTGTCAAACCCTTGCGGTGCGGACACCACGAACAGCAATTGCACCTCACCCTGGCCGAACTTGTCGGTCAGGATCGTGGCGGCCCGGGCGGATTCCGAAGTGGGGTCTTGGAAGCCGCTCGCCGACAGGCTCTGGGCCACGGGGGCCCCGAAGACTCCCGCGACCGCCATCACGAGTGCCGTTAGGGCCAGGGTTCGGCGCGGCGCGCAGATGGCCAGCGCCGCGATGCGGTGCAGCACGCCACGGCGAGGGGCCGCATCGCCGATCGGAGGGGCCGTCGCGCCGGGAGGCGCGGTGTCACGAGTCGCAGTGCCAGACCGCCCGGTGCCGCATGCCATGGCGTCCACCCGCCCTCCGCGTCGTAATTTCAACACTCGGTGACTTTTGTCAACACTCGGTGACTTAGAACATACGCCACGGTTGCTGGCTAAGTCAACAGTGGCTGACATAGCATTTGGGGATGAGTCCTAATCGGCCTCGAAACGCCGCCCAGACGCGCGCCGACATCCTGGACGCGGCGCGCCGCCGATTCGCCACCGAAGGCTTCGAACGAACCACGCTGCGTGCCATCGCCGCCGACGTGGGCGTGGACGCGGCGCTGGTGATTCGCTACTTCGGTAGCAAGCAGGACCTTTTCGCGACGGCGACCGAATTCACCATCGAACTCCCGGACCTCTCCGGTGCTGAACCGGACGAGATCGCGGACATGCTGCTGCCGCGGTACTTCGCGGTCTGGGAGGACGACCACTCGTTCCTGGCGCTGCTGCAGGCGGCGATGACAAGCCGGGTCGCGGCGGACACCCTGAACGAAACGCTTGCCACCCACGTCGCGCCGGTGCTGAAGGCGGCAACGCCGGACCATGCCGCGCAGCGGATCGCGGTCACGGACGCCTTCGTCATCGGGCTTGCCGCCACCCGGTCCGTTCTCGGCAACCTTCCGGTTGCCGACCTCACCCGCGACGAGCTGCGCCGGTGGGCGGCCCCGGTGTTTCGGGGGCTACTGGTCGGACCCGCACCCACCTAGCCTCCGGGCTGGGCGGAACTTAACGCCTGGTGGCATACAGTTTCTGGGTGACAACGACGCGGCCTCGCAACGCGAGCCAGACGCGCGCCGACATACTGTCGGCGGCGCGGCGCCGCTTCGGGGCCGAGGGCTACGAACGCGCGACCCTGCGGGCGATCGCATCCGATGTGGGCGTGGATGCGGCGCTGGTGATCCGCTACTTCGGCAGCAAGCAGGACCTGTTCGCGGCGGCGGTCGACTTCGTCATCGAGCTGCCGGACTTGTCGAATGTCGATCCCGACGAGATCGCCGGCGTCCTGTTGCCGCGCTTCTTCGCCGTGTGGGAAGAGGACGAAAAGTTTCTGGCGTTGCTGCGGGCCGCCATGACAAGCCCGGTCGCGGCCGACGCGCTACGGCGTGTTTTCGCCGAGCAGGTTGCGCCCAAGTTGATCACCGCAACCCCGGACAACCCGATCCCGCGCATCGGGCTGATGGGCGCCTTCGTCATCGGGCTGGCCACGACGCGCTACGTGCTGAGGAATCCACCTATCGCAAGCCTCAGCCGCGACGAACTCAGCCGCTGGGCCGCTCCGGTCATTCGCCAACTATTGGTCGGTCCGGCGCCGACCTCCTAGCTGGTGACGGTCATTTCGTCGTCGCCGCTGGCCCACGATCGGGTGAAGATGCCGATGGGCACCTGCTCGTCCCGCCCGTCCTGGCTGCCGCTGTCGTTGAGGTGAACGATGCCGGCTTCGGTGTCGACACCGGTCACCACGACGGCATGGTTGGACTCGGGTTCGCCGTCTCGGGTTTTGTCCTCGACGGGCTCGCGCCAGATGACTTCCGCGTTGACGGCGACGATCACCCTGCGCCCCTTGGCCAGATCCTGCTCGAGTGCGTTCATGCCCGTGGGAACACCGGTCTTCGCCGCGCTTGCCTTGTCGGTGTCCACGGCACGGATACCGTAATGCGCGAGCAGCGCCGGCTCATCCTCGAACGAGGTGCCGCTGCCCGGCTTGCGCTTTTTCGGCTTGGTGTAGACCGGCCCGGAGTGGACGGTGCTCGGAGTCGACTGGGCCAGCTTGATAATGGCCTGCTCGGAGGGCTGGTGACCGGTCAGCTCACCGACCACGTCGGCGACGGCCATTTCCACGCAGTCGTCGTCGTATTCCTGGAAGCGCCAGAACGGAGCGGCCGCCGCGGGGTCGCCGTACAGCATGCCCTCCCCGCTCGCCGGGCCGGGTGCGCCCGGAGTGGCGTCGGCGGTACCCATCGCCGGGCCCAACGCCAGGCCGATCGCCAGTCCCAGCGCGGCCGCACCGGCCAGCGCGGCCCCGCCGGCGGTCCGGGCCGCGGTCGCCATCCCGATCATGCGGTGTCCTTTTCCACGCGGTCCAAGCCACTGGTGACAAAGTGGCTATCCGCAAAAAGGTTCCCTTCGTTACCTCTGCAAATTCTTGGAGGATTCTCTACGGAGGGTGCTACGCGGCAGCGCCAAGCGCTGACACCGCGGCGGCTTCCGATCGATCGGCGATAATGACATTCTCTAGTTCGGAGAAGTCGTTTCCGCAGTCCCGAGGAGGTCGACGTTGAGTGCTGACCGACGGTGTGACGGGATGGTGGCTCTAGTCACCGGAAGCAGCCGAGGGCTGGGTAAGGCGATCGCCGCACGGCTGGCCGCGCACGGTGCCACGGTGGCGCTGACCGCCCGGACGCTGGACCCCGATCCCCAGTACCAGGGATCGCTGCGCCAGACTCGTGAGGAGATCGCGGCCGCCGGCGGCCGGGCCGTCGCGATTCAGGCGGATCTGTCCCGATCCGAGGAACGTGAAAGGCTTTTCGCCGAAGTGGTCGAGGCCGTCGGCGCCCCCGACATCCTGGTCAACGATGCCGCGGTCACCTTCCTGCGACCCCTGGACGGGTTCCCCGAACGGCGGATCAGGCTGATGATGGAGATGCACGTGCTGGCGCCATTGCATCTGAGTCAGTTGGCAATTCCCGCGATGCGCGAACGCGGCCGGGGCTGGATTCTGAACTTGACGTCGCTGGCCGGCGACCAGCCGCCGGGGCCGCCCTTCTCCGAGTTCGACCGGACCGCGGGCTTCGGGGTCTACGGGACGGTCAAGGCCGCGCTCAACCGCCTCACGAAAAGCCTTGCCGCCGAACTCTACGACGACGGCATCGCCGTCAACGCCGCCGCTCCTACCAACCCCGTGGCGACCCCCGGCGCCACCACCCTGGATCTGGCCAAGACCGACACCGAGGACATCGAACTGATCACCGAGACCGCCTTTCGCCTGTGCACGGGTGATCCGAAGACCACGACCGGTCGCATCGCGCACACCCAGCGCTTCCTTGCCGAAGTCGGCTGGTCGAGAACCGGCCCGCGGACTGGATGAGGATGGTCGAGCTCGACCTGGAACAGCTGCGACGACGGCTCGCGGGCGCCGGCATCACCGACGTCACCGAACTCGCCGGGGGCGCGTCCAGTCTGACCTTCCGGGGTGAGCACGACGGCCGGGCGGTAGTGGTCAAGGTTGCTCCGCCCGGCGTTGAACCCGTCGCGCACCGCGATGTGCTGCGACAGGCCCGCATTATCAAAGCCCTTGCGGGGAGCGGGGTTCCGGTCCCGACGGTGGTGTGGGAGCAGACTGGAGACGCGCCCCTGTTTGTGATGTCCCATGTCGAAGGCGACTGCGTGGAGCCGCTTTTCGACGGCTGCGCACCGACGGCTGACCTGCGCGGGCGGTACCGCAACGCGTGCCGAGCGATGGCCGCACTGCACAGTCTGTCGCCGCGCGAGCTCGGCCTTGGCGGCGAGGCGGTCCTGGATCCGGCCGCCGAGGTCCGGCGCTGGTGTCACACGCTGCGGACCGTCGATGCGGCGCTGCTGCCCGACTGGCCGGGGGTGAGTGACGCGTTGTTGGCTTGCGCGCCAACGGCTATGGGGCCGAGTGTGGTGCACGGCGACTTCCGGCTGGGCAACCTGATCGCCGTCGGCGAGGACATCAACGCGGTGATCGATTGGGAGATCTGGTCGATCGGTGACCCGCGTATCGACGTGGGCTGGTTCTTGATCAACTGCGATCCGGACACCTACCAACGCGTCCCGGCCTCGGCCGGTGTGGCACCGCCGACCACCGAACTCGCGCAGATCTATCAGTACGAGCTGGGCCGCGAGGTCGGTGACTTGGCCTGGTTCTGTGCGCTGGCGTGCTTCAAGTCGGCGGCGACCTGGTCGCTGATCGTCAAGCACAACCGGCGACGGCGCGCTCCGCAGGCCGAATTGGAAGCCATGGCAGCAACTCTCCCGAGGTTGCTGGCGCGTGCCCGGTCAATGCTGGCCTAGCCGCGGAATTGGCCTGTATTTACCGGCATGCGACCAATAGATTTTCGCAAATCATTCCCACATCACCCGAGTCATCTGTGGGCTGGCCTTCATTGGACGGGTTGATGAAGGTTCGTGGAATTTGCACCCATTGGTTGTGTACCGGGGGGAGGGGCGGCGGGTCGAGGTCGGGTTCGGCGTGGGCGATGCCGGCGCTGGCTGCCAGAACCATGAGGGTCGTCGTGCCGGCGAGCAGCCCACGCGCGCACGTGCGAAATGTCATCGCCGCCCTCTCCGTTGTCTGCCCCGAATCAGCGGTTATTGCCGGAGACCACCGGCAGCGACAATTCTACGCGTCTGGCAGGTGAAGCGAGTGCAGAATTTCTCGCCCGGCCGGGGAGCGCTACGGATCCCCTAGCATTGCGCGCCAATATCGCGTATGAGTTACGAACTCACAACAAGTTTGCTGGAACGACCAGCAAACTTCGCAACCCGAATCCGGCAGTGCGTACGGTGTCGCCCGTGAGACCGATAGCAGTGGTCGTTCGACGCGCTGCGGTTCTTGCCGTGTGCTTCCTCATGTCGGTGACCTTGGCTCCTGCATCGGGTGCCGATCCCGACGTTAACCCTGCCGCCGCCGCAGAGGCACCGTCCGACGGGCGGATACCCTCGGGCGATCCCGCAGTCGTCAACACCCCCGACGGCTGGAGATTAGCCCTCGGTGCGAGGGACGAAATGCAGGTTCCCGTCGCCCCGTTGACCACCGCGATCTCGTCGCGCGAATACGTCTCGAGCGGCATATTCGTGGCCTCGCTGACCGGACCGGAACCGCCCCGTGGCGTGCTCGAGGTGGGTTACGAAATCGGCTGTGGAATCGATATGAGCACGTCCAACGGCGTCGAGATCGGTGGTAGTGCCGGCGTCTCCCCGGGGCTCGGCACGACGGCGCTGTTGCCCGGTACGGTAACGGGTTTCGTGCCGCTGGTTACCGTGCCGATCCAAGGCTCGCTCAGCGTGGGTCTCAAGCCCGGCCTGGTAATCGTGGTGCCGGTGGTCAAGAAACAGTTCAAGGGCCCAGACCCCTGGGTCATGATCAGCGACTTCCACGTCAAGATCGACGGATGCGTGGGGCAATCGTTCATCCGCTCCTATGCGACGCTGACCCGAGTGACCGATCAATCGGACGTGGTGCTGTCCTACATCGGCGTCACCAAAGCCGTCTGAACGCGGACTAGCTGCGGGGGATGCCCGCCAGCTTGTCTCTGGTTACGAAGGCCACTTCTTGCGGCGGGCGGCCGCCTCGTCGGTCGCGTGTGCGATCACCTGGTTGCGGTTCTCCAGTTCCAGCGCCGACGAGAGGCTCGCCGCGTCGGTGTTGACCTGTAGCGCACGTTTGGTCAGTTGCACGCCCAGCGGAGCGAGGCCGCAGATCAGCGACGCCAGCTGCACGGCGCGGTCGGCCAACCGCTCGGGCTCGACCAGTTCACTGACCAGTCCGCGCCGATCCGCTTCGGCGGCCGAAACCGTGCGCCCGGTGAGCATCCAGTCGGCCGCGACGCTGGTTCCGACGATCCGGGGAAGGTGGTAGCTCATCCCCATCTCGGCGCCCGACAGCCCGAGCAGGATGGCGGCGTTACCGAACGACGCTTCCGCCGAACAGATCCGGATGTCGGCGGCAAGGCACAACGCGAATCCCGCGCCGACGCAAGGGCCGTTGACCGCGGCGACGACAGGTTGCGGCAATTGCCGCACCGCCACGGCCAATTTCGCCATTTTCTCCTGGAAGCGCATCCGGTCCAGCGCCGGCGCGGTGGCCTCCGGCACGTCAGACCCGAAGTCGCGCATGTCGATCCCGGCGCAGAAGCCGCGACCGGCGCCGGTGAGCACGACGGCACGCGCCGACCGGTCATCGGCCAAATCGACGAGGGCGCAGCTCAATTCGGTTTGCATGACCTCATTGATCGCGTTGAGGCGCTCCGGGCGGTTCAGCCGCATAACGACAACGCCTTCGCGGGGCCGGTCGAGTTCCACGGTCGGTGTCGTCGACATCGGGTCTCCTTCGATCAGCACCGATCGTAACGGGTCTCTCGATTCAGGAGAATATCCTTCTCCGACAGGGCGAAGCTATGGTCGCGAGCGCGCCCGGCCACCCTGGACTGGTGTCGGCAGTGCTCGCGAATGCGCGGTTATTTCGGCCGGTGGCCGGCCCGGGCCGCAGCGCGTCGCGCGGCCTCGTTGTGCTCGGCGGCGGTCACCACCACCGCGTCAGACCCTGGATACACCGTGGCCTCGTGGCCGGTCACCAGCCAACGCACCACGTACGGTGGCGAGCCGTCTTCGGCGCGCACCTCGATGATCTCCGCATGTTGATCATGCCGTTCCGTGGTCGTGCCTTTGACAACGAGGAAGTCGCCGATCCTGGCCTTCATCGCCCGCTCCCTTCTCTCTCGGCTGTGAGATGCGGGACCTTTCCCATCGTGCGCGCTTTCGTCGCTCAACGGAAGCAAGTCATCGCCAGCGTGCCCACACGTAGGGCACCAACGCGCGCAGGAAGTCGATGTCGGATCCAGGCTGCGCCTGGGCGAAGGCCTGCTCGAAGTACTCTTCGGCCATCAGCAGAATGCCCTCGGCGTACTCCCGGGTGAAGGCGATGCTGCCGTAATCGTCCATCATCGCGCGAATGGACCCCACCAGTTCCTCGGACCGCTCGGATCGGTTCCTGCGCAGGTAGTCGCCCAGCAGGGCACGGTCGGCGCCCTGCGCGGCCTCCATCAGGTGCATCAGTGCCAGCGTCCGCTTCCCCTCGTACAGGTCGCCGAGGATCTCCTTGCCGTACAGGTGGGCGTCGCCGACCAGGTTCAGCAGGTCATCGCGGATCTGGAACGCCGCGCCCAAGTGAAACCCGAAGCGCACCAGGGCGCTCAAGTCGGCGGTGCCACCGGAACCGACCAGTGCGCCGACGCGCAGCGGGTGGATGGTCGTATACCAGCAGGTCTTGTGCATTATCAGCGCGAGATAGTCCTCCGGGCCCAGGCTCTCGACTTCGTCGAACCGCCAGCCGGCCTCGGTGGCCTGACCCTCGAGCGTGCGCATCGCCATGGTGTCGAACTCGGCCAGCACCAGCTCGGCGAGATCCGGATCGAGGCGCCGGGTGGCGCGGCGCAGCACCTGGTTTGCCACGACCGCCAGGCCGTCACCGGCGTTGAGTGCCGCGGCGACCCCGTGGGTGGCCGCCAGCGTGGGGCGCCCGCGGCGCAGTTGACTGCCGTCCGCGATGTCGTCGTGCACCAAAAACGCGTTGTGCAGCAGCTCGATCGCCACCGCGATGCCCAACAAGTCGTCGGCGTGCCCTCCGAACGCGCGGCCGGCCGAGAGACACAATGCGGGCCGCAATGCCTTTCCGGGCCGTGACGGATACTCGCGCATCGGGCCGTACAACCACCGGACCGGCTCGCCGTCGGGCATCGCGTCGAGCATCGACCGGCGCACGGTCTGCGCCACCTCGCGCAACCGGTTCTCGACGACGACAACGAGTTGCGTCGTGTCGGCGGTGCTGGTCATTCGGCGGGCGCCCGCAGCGTGAGCGTGACGGGCAGCCACAGATCGGGATATCCCTCGGCGAGCAGCGTTCCGCGATAACGGCCGGGCGCGATGTCGGGTGTCAGGTTGACTTCCATGGCAACTCCCCGGCTTGACCGGCCGGGCAGGCCGAACCTATCCGGCGTGAACCGCACGGCGTCCGCGCCCACTTCGCCGCCGTCGTGGGCGAGCAGACCGCCGCATCGCAGCGCCACCGCATCGATGTCGTCGGCGCCACGGTTGTGCAGCCACACCTCCCCAACCGCCCGCCCGGGCCCGTCCGCATTCAGATGCACACCGCCGCTGGCGCTTTCACCCGCCAAGTCGAACGTGGCGCCGTCGCTGCGCAGGGCGGCCGCCCCGGGCATCGAGCGCAGCAGCCGGCCGAACAATGACCACCACGCCGTCAGGATCAGGTCCGCATCGGCGTCGGTGGCCTTGCCGTTGCGGTGCTCGGCCGTACTCGGTGCGGACTCAGCACCCGCGCCGTTGGCCGATGTTTCGGCAATTCGCACGAATCGGTTTACGAGTTGAGTCGCCGCGGAAAATCCCCGCGCCTGGATTGCGCTCAGCGCCCGGGCATTGGCTGCCGGGTCGAATACCGTTTCCCACGGTAAATCGCTGATCGTGCCGTCGTCCGTGACCCCACCATTCACTGGATTTCCTCCGCGCTAGCACGCCGCACATACCCGCATCACGGTATGCTAGCTGCGCAAACGCGGGCTGGAGGGCCAATGACACGACCGGCGGAGACACGCGGAACGTTATTCCACCTGCTGGCCCTTTACGCCGCGCTCGACCAAGCTGTGCTGCAATCCAGGGACCCGGACATCGCTGCAATCGTGGAGGGATTTCTGCCCGGTACCACCGGAGTGAACCAACGGGGCTGGTCGATCGATCTGCAAAACTTCCTGGGCCGTGAATTCCCAGACGTCAATACCGCTTTGTCAGCCATTACGCGGGCGCCGTCATTGACCCGGCCACAGCTGTCGCGGCTGGTGTACGTCCTCGGCAGCCTGGCGCATCTCCCGCCGTCTCCCTCAACTGGAGACGAGCTGTTGGCGCAGGGGCTCGACCTCGCCAGGCCGCAGACCCAGCCGCGGCCGCCATACGCCTCTGTGACGGGTGAGACCGATGCCGGCCGCGCGCTGCTCGGGGTGCTCAGCGAGAGCTTCCACACACGGCGGGATTGGACCGCCGCCACCACCCAGGCAGTGGCGATGGGGTGCCTCGATGCGGTCGTCGCCAGCGTGCCGCTGTGCAACGCGTGTCTGGCGATGCAGGGTGGCATCCAGTGCGTCGTCGTCGACACCCGATTCGAGGACAGTTCGATCTCGATAGACCAGGTCAAAGACGTCCTCGACCCACGCAACTGGGACAAGACCGCCGGAGAGTTCTTCTGCAACATGCAGGGTCTCGGCGGCCATCCACTCGCTCCGTACCAGGGGTGGGGACGCGTCCTCGAGACGGTGAGCGCCTGGTGCGGGTCAGGCCTGCCGGTCCTGGTCACCGACTTGAAGTTTCTGAAGTCGGACAACCCCGGCCAAGCCGTCGTCCAGTACGACCTCGACAACCCGTTTCCCGGCGGCGGCGACGGTCAGGTCACGGTGGACAAGGGCTGGCTGAAGGTCATAACGGGCACTTCGACCGACAGCACCGCCGGAGTGACCGTCACCACGCGGAAAGTCGTCCACATCGATCCGCTGCTGCCCGTTGCCCAGAAGGTTTTCGTCTGCGTCATGGGGTACGGCCAGGCCGCGATGGAAATGCTGTTGGGCGGTGCGACCAACCCGCCCGCGGGCCTGGTCGCGTGGTCCGCGGCTCCCGCGCCGCTGGTGAGCACGATAGCGGCGCAAGAGTTTTCGAAGGCGTCGCAGGCGGATGACCAAACGCTGGCGGCGGGTTCGCCACCCACCGCCGGTGCAGCCAGTGCCGCCGGCGCGGCTCCGACGACGGCGGCAGGGCTGGCGGTCAGCATGCTGTCGGACTACCTCGCCGAGGTCACCAACGACAGCTCCAAGCTGGTGGCCAAGTTCGCCAAACAGGAACTCACGGTGGACGATCTCGCGAAGTTCAGCGCCAAGTCCGCCGCGCGGATGGCGAGCGAACCGTGGAGGTTCCTGACGAAGCTTTCCGAGCTGCCGTCGCAGCCACCCGCCGGCGGCCCCAGCCAGGGCGGAGGCAACTGATGACCGATTCTCGAGATGCCGTCCAGCAGTTCACCGCAACCACCGATGCGGCCGTTGCGCAGGCCCGGCTGCTCGCGCAGGACGCCGTCGCGCAGATCGATGCCGGCACCTACGGGTGCGAAGCCTGGGGCCGTTCGCTGGTCCAGCTTTTCGACATCGTGGCGCGCGGTTCGGCCACCCACTTCCAGACCGCCGTCTCCCACGGCTGTTGCGGGGCAGTGTCATCCGGGTCATCAGGGTCATGTGAAGGGCAATGCGGGGTCCAACCCTGCGACCCGATCGACGTACACGAGGTGGACGACAACTTCTCGCGCGGATTGTCGATCGCCGCGGCGTTGACCCGGGTGGGCGGCGGGGTGAGCATTCCGCCGAACATGATCGGCTTCGAGCCCGCCGTGCTGGCGGCCGGCGCAACGAGTTTCGCGGTTTATCTCAAAGACGTGCAATACATCGGCGCGAGCTACACCGGAACCGTCCGGCTGACCAGGGTCACGAGCGACCCCGGCAGTGTGGGGTACGTCGATCAGCCGATCACCGTCGAGCTGTGAGCAGCGAGCAACCCCAGCCGACGATCGACGACCTGCTTGACCGAGCGTTCGACGCGATCAGCCGCGGAGAACGAACCACCGCCAAAAGTCTCGCCGAGCAGGTGCTGGCCATCGACCGCGGGAACGTCGACGCCGAGGGCCTGCTCTCCGCGCCCTCCGAACAGGGCGAGATTCGCCGCCTCACAATCATGTTCGCCGATCTCGTCGATTCGACGGCGTTGTCCACCAGGGTCGAGCCGGAGACGTACCGCGCCGCCGTCGGCCGCTACAAGGAGCAGGTCCGCCAGATCGTCGACCGCTACGAGGGACACGTGGCCTCCACCAAGGGCGACGGGTTGTTGATCGTGTTCGGTCACCCCCTGGCGCACGAGGACGACGTGCGGCGAGCGCTGCACGCGGGTCTCGACATCGCTCAGGACGTCGCCGCCCTCAGTGAACGGATCCGGCAGCGTTTCGGCTTCACCATTCAAGTGCGCGTCGGCGTGCATCGCGGCGTGGTCTACCTCGACCTGGAACAAGACGACGTGTACGGCCTGGCTGCGAACCTGGCGGCCCGGGTGTCGGGTCTCGCGCCGCCGGGCGGGGTCGTCGTCTCGGCCGCGGTCGAGCGGCTCACGCGCCAACACTTCGAATTGCGGCGCCTCGAACCGCAGCCGGTGAAAGGGATCGAGGGGCCCATCGAGCACTACCTCGTCCTGGGCGAGCGGGCGGCCGGCGCACGAATTCCGTTTCGGCCCGTCGTGGGCCGCGAACGTGAGCTCGCGCACATCGAACACAGCTGGGCGCAGGCCAGGGCGGGCACACTCAACACGGTCGGGCTGGCGCTACGTGGTGAGGCGGGGATCGGTAAGAGCCGGCTGGCGGCGGCGGCGGTCGAACTGGCCGAACAGTCGAATTCCGTGGTGATCGAGCTGTCCGGATCGCCGTTGCACACCGACGTCGGGCTGCACCCGGTGCGCCGATTGCTCGAGCAGCGCTGCGGTATCGATCGTGAGACATCCCCGGCCGAGCTCATCGCACGCCTGGAAACCGAGGTGCGGGCGCGCGGCCTTTATTCGACGACGTTCGTCCCGCTGCTGGCGCCCGTACTCGCCGTCTCCCCGCAGGCCGGCTACCAGGCGGCCGACGCCGACGGCGTGAAGCTGTACCGGCGGATTGCGCGCGCGGTGCGTGACTATCTGCGCGCCTGCCTCGGCGACGGCCCCGCGCTTCTGGTGGTCGAAGACATGCACTGGTTCGACGAAGACACCACCGAGGTCGTCCAGTCATTGCTGCAGGAAGACTCTGGCCGGCTGCTGGTGGTGATGACCAGCCGCGAGACCGCGTCCGTCTCGGGTGACCAACACGTTGTCAACTTCGTGCTCGCCCCGCTGTCGGATCGCGAGAGTGACGAACTGATCGTCGCCCTCTATCCGGAACTGAGCGCCGACGGACGTCGCGCGGTATGTCGCCGCTGCGATGGCCTACCGCTGTTCATCGAGGAGGTCGTCGCCAAGCTCAAGGAGCAGCCCGCCGACGCCGCGGAGTCCGCCCACGTGCCCGACTCGCTGTATGAGGCTCTGTTTGCCCGGCTGCGGTCCCGCGACGCCGTCCGGGTGGCCGAGGGCGCGGCGGTGGTCGGCAATCCCATCGACCGACGCTTGCTCGCGGCGGCGGTCAAGATCCGTGAGTCCGAACTGGACGCTGCGATAACGGAGTTGTGCGCCGGGCGGGTTCTCGAACCGGTCGGTGAAGAGACCTGGCGATTCCGGCACGAACTCCTCCGCGACATCGCGGCCGAACTATCGCCACCCTCCCTTCGCCGCCGGATGCACGGCCGGGTCGCGGACGCGCTGCTGTCGTTCACCGCTGACGCGAACACCGACTGGCCGCTGATCGCCAGTCACTACGAACGCGCGGAACGGTACGAGGCGGCGGCGTCGGCCTATCGGAAGGCTTCAGGCGTGGCCCGGCGGCGGGGCGCGCTGCAGGAGGCCCGTTCCTACCTGAGCCATGC
>DASSGQ010000262.1:0-6228 GCA_035693385.1 Mycobacterium sp. | reverse complement strand
GCGGTGCCGTACCTGGAGTCGGTGGTGCTGGCCGCCGGGGCGCTGGCCCGGTTCGGCTCCGAGGATCTGCAGCAGACGTGGGGTGTGCCGGCGATCCACGGCGAGAAGGTCCTCACCGTCGCGCTCGACGGCGACATGGGCGAGGGGCCGGTCCAGGCCACCCGTGCCGGTGACGGCTACCGGCTGACCGGCACCCGCACCCAGGTCGGCTTCGGCCCGGTCGCCGACGCTATCCTGGTTCCGGCCGAAACAGATTCCGGCACGGCGGTTTTCCTGGTTGCTGCCGACGACCCGGGCGTCACGGTGACAGCGATGGAGACGACCGGCTTGGGCAGCGTCGGGCATCTGGCGCTGGACGGGACCGAGGTGGACGGCGGGCGGAAGGTCAGCGACGCCACCGACGGCACTGACCGCAGAGTCGCTGCCTGGCTTGGCACGCTTGCAACCCTGGGCCGCAGCGCCTTTCAGCTCGGTGTGCTAGAGCGCGGGTTGCAGATGACGGCCGAATACGCCCGCACCCGCGAGCAGTTCGACCGCCCGATCGGCAGCTTCCAGGCGGTGGCGCAGCGACTGGCCGATGGCTACATCGATGTCAAAGGGTTGCGGCTCACACTCACCCAAGCGGCATGGCGAGTCTCGGAAGACATTCCGGCCGAAATCGACGTAGCGAGCGCGGCGTTCTGGGCCGCCGACGCCGGCCACCGGGTGGCGCACACCATCGTGCACGTGCACGGCGGTGTCGGCGTCGACACCGATCACCCGGTACACCGTTACTTCCTGGCAGCCAAGGAGACCGAGTTCGCATTGGGCGGCGCCACCAGCCAGCTGCGCCGGATCGGCCGCGAACTGGCCGAAACACCCGCCTAGCCGACGTGATTCCGACCGACCCGACCGTCACCGGGCTGTTGGCGCCGCTGGCCGAGATCGTTGACCGGGGTGTCTATTTCGAAGACTCGTTCACCTGCTGGCGTGACCACGTCCGGCACGGCGCCGCGATCGCGGCAACCCTGCGTGATCGCCTCGATCCGGCAAAGCCGCCGCACGTCGGGGTGCTGCTGCAGAACACGCCCTTCTTTTCGGCGATGTTGGTGGCGGCCGGGATGTCCGGAATCGTGCCGGTGGGGCTCAATCCGGTGCGCCGCGGCCAAGCGCTGGCCCGCGATGTCGCCAACGCCGACTGCCAACTGGTGCTGACTGACTCGAAATCTGCTGCCCCACTGGACGATATCGAACATCTGAACGTCGATTCGGCCGACTGGGCCGACGAGCTGGCCGCACATCGTGATGCCGAGCCGCATTTCCGGCCCGCGTCGCCCGCCGACCTGTTCATGCTGATGTTCACGTCGGGCACCAGCGGCGAGCCGAAGGCCGTGAAGTGCAGCCACGGCAAGGTCGCGATCGCCGGCGTGACAATGACACAGCGGTTCGACCTCGACCGCCACGACGTCTGCTACGTCTCGATGCCGTTGTTTCATTCCAACGCGGTGCTGGTCGGCTGGGCGGTGGCCGCGGCGTGCCAGGGTTCAATGGTGTTGCGGCGCAAGTTCTCTGCGTCGAACTTCTTGATCGATGTCCGCCGCTACGGTGTCACCTACGCCAACTACGTGGGCAAGTCGTTGTCCTACCTGCTCGCCACGCCCGAGCGGCCCGACGACGCGGACACCCCGCTGCGCGCGGTGTACGGCAACGAAGGCGTCCCTGCCGACGTCGACCGGTTCGGCCGCAGATTCGGTTGCGTCGTCCAGGACGGGTTCGGTTCGACCGAGGGCGGGGTGGCGATCGTCCGGACCCCCGATACCCCGCAGGGTGCATTGGGTCCGCTGCCTGAGGGGATCGACATCGTGGACCCCGACACGGGCATTCCGTGCCCTGCGGGGGTGGTGGGCGAGCTGGTGAACACCGCCGGTCCGGGCCGTTTCGAGGGTTACTACAACGACGAGGCCGCCGAGGCTGAGCGGATGGCCGGCGGCGTCTACCACAGCGGCGACCTCGCCTATCGTGACGAGGCCGGCTATGCGTACTTTGCTGGGCGGCTTGGTGATTGGATGCGGGTCGACGGCGAGAATCTCGGCACGGCCCCCATCGAGCGGGTGCTGCTGCGCTATCCCGACGCCACCGAGGTAGCGGTGTACGCGGTGCCCGACCCGGTTGTCGGCGACCAGGTGATGGCCGCATTGGTCATGACGCCGGGCGCTGAGTTCAATCCGGCCAAATTCCGGGCCTTCCTAGCCGATCAGCCCGACTTGGGGCCCAAGCAGTGGCCGTCGTACGTCCGAATCGGCGCGGAGTTGCCGCGCACGGTGACCTTCAAGGTGCTCAAGCGCCAGCTGTCAGCGCAGGGCGTCGACTGCGCCGATCCGGTGTGGCCGATTCGCCGCTAGTCTGGCCGGGGCGACCCCTCCCAACGGATTACTTCGAATCGCAACCAGGCAGGACATGACCCTTCCACGGCCCAACCTCGAACAAAGCTTCGAAGAGCTTGCCGCCGCCGTCCCGGCAACCATCGGTGTCGCGATCTCTGGACCGGATCGGACCGAGCCGCGTGCGCTTGGCCGCTGGTCGTCCGGTGTCGCGTGGTCCACGATCAAAGTGCCTCTGGCGATAGCCGCCTTGCGTCGCGATCGGCCGGGCGCCGAAGACTTGGTCGTCAAAGCCATCACCGAATCCGACAACGACGCGTCCGAGCGATTGTGGACCCAACTGGGTGCGCCGGCGGACGCCGCCCAACAGGTGCAAGCCGTCATCGACGAATCCGGTGATACGGCCACCGTGGTCGAGTCACACCGACTTCGGCCTGGCTTCACCGCGTTTGGCCAAACGCAATGGGCCCTGGCTCGGCAGGCGCGATTCGCCGCGCAGCTGCCGTACTTCGACCACGGGGCAACCGTCGTCGACCTGATGCGCCAACTCGCCAGCCACCAGCGCTGGGGCCTGGCCGCTAAAGGCCTTGCCGCCAAAGGTGGTTGGGGGCCAGGGATTCGCGGCGATTATCTGGTCCGCCAATTCGGAATCATTCCGGTGGAGTTCGGGCAGGTAGGTGTGGCGTTGGCGGCCCAAGCCGACGCGTTCGAGACCGGCGTGTACGTCCTCAACACGATGACGGACTGGGTCGTCAGCCACCTTCGCGTGCTAACCGAATAGTGACGGCACCACAGCATCGATCAGGTGCGGTCCTGGTTCGGCGAAAGCTGCGCGCAGGGTGTCGGCGAATTCCTCCGCGGTGGTGACGCGCCGCGCCGGAACTCCCATACCCTCGGCGATCTTGACGAAATCCATTGTGGGGCGGGATAAATCGAGGAGATCGAGCGCATTGGGGCCGGGAGCCGAGCCGGCACCGACGCGTTGTAGCTCAACTCGCAAAATGTCGTAGGCGCTGTTGTCGTAGAGCACGGTGGTCACATCGAGTTTCTCGCGCGCTTGGCTCCACAGCCCCGAAATCGTGTACATCGCAGACCCGTCGGACTCCAGACACAGCACCGGACGATCCGGTGCTGCCACCGCGGCACCCACAGCCGCGGGAATGCCGTAGCCGATCGCTCCCCCGGTCAGGGTCAGCCAATCGTGGGCCGGCGCACCGGCGGTGGCCTGGGCCAGCAGCAGCCCGGACGTGTTCGACTCGTCGACGACGATCGTCCGTTCGGGCATCAACGCTCCGATGACGTCGGCAGCCGACGCGGACGTCAGGGCACCCGTCGGCAGCTGCGGACGCGACGCTTCGGCCAGCGGCGCAACCGTCCCGGGCGCCACCTCGTCGGCCAACGCCGCAAGCGCGTCGGCCGCACCAGCGTGCGCGGCAAGCACGTGCACCTCGCATCCGGCCGGCACCAGGTCGCTGGGCATGCCCGGGTAGGCGAAGAAGGACACCGGCGACTTGGCGCCCGCCAGCACCAGATGCTTGGCACCGTCCAGCTGGGACGTCGCGGCCTCGGCGAAATAGGCGAGCCGCTCGACGGCGGGCACGCCCGCGCCGCGTTCCAGCCGCGTCGGGAACGTCTCGCACAACAGCCGGGCCCCCGTCGCCTGGGCGATCCGCGCGGCGGCGGCCAGCCCTCGTCCACGGGTCGCGTCCCCGCCGACCATGAGCACCGTCGGTTCGCCGGAGCGCAACACCTCGAGTACCCCGCGCGCCAATTGCGGGTCGGCGGATGCAGGGTGCGCGGGCACCGTGGAAGCGGGATGCGCGCCGTCGGACCAGGACACGTCGGCGGGCAGAATCAACGTTGAGATCTGCGAACCGGACAGGCTGGCGACGATCGCCTCGGCGGCGTCGGTGGCGACGTCGGCGGTGTGCTCGGTGCGGCGCATCCATCCCGAGACGCTGCCGGCCAGCGCGTCGATGTCGGATTCCAGTGGGGCGTCGTACTTTTTGTGATAGGTGGCGTGGTCGCCAACGACAACCACCATCGGCACCCGGGCGCGGCGCGCATTGTGCAGGTTGGCAAGGCCGTTACCCAATCCGGGGCCCAGGTGCAGCAGCACCGCGGCCGGCCGATCGGCAATGCGGGCATAGCCGTCGGCGGCGCCGGTGGCCACGCCCTCGAAAAGCGCTAGCACGCCACGCATTTGCGGAACGGTGTCCAGGGCGGCCACGAAGTGCATCTCGGACGTGCCGGGGTTGGCGAAACACACGTCGACGCCGCCGTCGACCAGGGTGTTGATCAGGGCCTGAGCGCCGTTCACCTGATTGCCTCCAGTCCGAAAACACCCTCGGCGTTGCGGTGCAGAAAGTCTCGGCGGGCCTGATCGCTGAGCCCGAGTTCATCGAGCCCCGCCAACGCGTGCCGGTGGGTCATCATCGGGTAGTTGGTGCCGAACAAGACTTTGCGTTGTCCGGTACCGGTTTTCATGAACCGAGTGAGCTCTTGTGGCAGTCGCCTGATCGTGTAGGCCGACGTGTCGATGTAGACGTTCTCGTGCTTGCGGGCGACCGCGACCATCTCCTCGGTCCATGGATAGCCGACGTGGCCGCAGACGATGACGAGTTCGGGAAAGTCGAGGGCCACCTGATCGATGTAGGGAATCGGGCGCCCAGTCTCCGATGGCCGCAGTGGACCGGTATGTCCGACCTGGGTGCAGAACGGCACGCCGGACTCCACACATTCGGCGAACAACGGGTAGTAGCGCCGGTCGGTGGGCGGCGCGTCCCACAGCCAGGGCACCACCCGCAGACCCACGAATCCGCCCTCGCGCACCCGGCCGCGCAGCTCGCGGACGGCGGCCATCGGCCGGTCGAGGTCGACCGTGGCCAGACCGGCGAACCGGCTCGGGTACAGCCGGATCCATTCCGCGACCTCGTCGTTGGATACCAAGTCCTGGCCGCCCGGGCCGCGCCACGCACTCAGCAGGCCGAAGTCGACCCCGGCCGCGTCCATCGACGCAACGGTCGCCTCGATCGGAACTTCGGAGTCGGGAATCGACCCGCCCGTCCAGCGCCGCAGCGAGGCCAACATATCGCTGCGCAGGAACCTGTGCGTCGGGTGCTGCATCCAGACATCGATCGTCATCGCGTTCCGACACTAGCCCGCCGACGATGCCCGCCGTGAAGCGGCGGGAGGAGGAGGCGGGCAATCCGACACGAGCCGCCGACGATGCCCGCCGCGAAGCGGCGGGAGGAGGAGCGGGCAATCCAACTCTAGACGGAGGTCAGGCCGCCAGTGCGGCCCGCGCGGCGGCATTCGTCTGCCGTGCGTACCCACCGCCGAACAGCACCACATGCGCCAGCAGCGGGAAGAGCTGGTGCAGCCCGACCCGGTTGCGCCAGCCGGGTTTCAGCGACCGGACCCGCTGGTAACCACCGAGGACGGCGTCAAGGTGCGAGCAGCCGAACAGCGCGAGCATCGCGAGGTCGGTCTCGCGGTGACCGCCGTGCGCCGCCGGGTCGATCAACACCACTCCGGCCGGCGTCCACATCACGTTGCCGCTCCACAGATCGCCGTGCAGCCGAGCCGGCGGGTCGTCGTCGTCGAAGTCGCCGGCACGGCATCGCGCCGCGACGGCGTCGATCGCTGCCCTGGTCGACGCATCGAGCCGCGCCGCCGCAAGCTCGCACATGGGGGCCAGCCGCTCGTCGGCGTAGAACTCGCCCCAGCGTGGGTGTTGCCGCAACGACATGGGCAATGGCTGCGATAACGGCCCGAAGAACCCCGGCCCGTCCCACCCGTCGGGCCCTGCGCCGAACGCCGCGGCACCCGCGTCGTGCGTGACGGCCAGCCGGCTGCCGAACACGTG
>DASSGQ010000261.1:0-2882 GCA_035693385.1 Mycobacterium sp. | reverse complement strand
ACCGGCTCGCGGGGTGTCGTTGGATCAGCGGGGAAAATCCCACTGGCCGAAATCGGCCACAAGGACGTCGTCGACGTCGACGTTGATCCCGCCCAGCAGCGGACCCGGGTTCGACGCGGTGTTGACCACGGCCTGATACAGCACCGCCGCGGGTTCGCGCTCCCCATGCGACCAGGACTTCGTCTGCCACGCCCATTGATGCCCGGGGGTGCTCGAGTTTCCTATGACGCCGTCTCTGATCGCCCACCCGCACGCCCTGGCATGCCCATAGATGCCGGTGCGGCCCACGCCCAAGACCGAGTTGATCCCCCGGAACCAGTCGACGGCGGTGCCGTTCCAGGTGTCAGCGTCGATGTCGTCATCGACGCTGAAGAAGATCGGCGCCGAACCCCCACCCCCGGCCGCGGCGTGCAGCCGCTGCGCCGTCTGGGCGTCCGCCACGCCGCCGTCGTGCCCGCGGGTGTAGTCCGACGGGTCGGGCCAGCCGGGTTTGCCGTACTGGAAGTTGCTGACGATCTGAAGGCCGGCCGCCCGCAGCGCGTCGGCGTACTCGCGCGTGATGGGCTTGGCCTCGAAGTTCGCGCCCGGCCGCGACTCGGACACGTAGTTGACCACTCCCCCGTAGCCCGCCGATTTGATCTCGTCCGGTGCGATCCTGCGCTCGGCAAAATCGATCAGCTGCATGTCGGCGGCCGCTGCCTGCCGCCCGCCGATCGGTGCGGCCACCGCCCCGAGGCTCAGGAGAATCGGCGCAGCACCGAATTTGAGGACGTCGCGCCGGGAAACCGATCGCGGTCCACGTGGCGCAGCCGAATCGTGCACCGCGCGATGGTAACAAGCTTCGGTGCCGGTCACCTACGCCTCTGCCGGACGCGACGTCCCGCGATATCGAATCTGCCCGCCTCGGAGCGACAACCTGTAGTGACCACTGCGTCGGGCGATCACCCGCGAGCCCGGGCCGCTACGTCGGCGTGCCAGCTCGTTGCGTCCGTTAGGTGATCGAACTATAGTCTGGACACATGTCCAGTTTTGGGTCGCGGAGCCCGGGAGCTCGTTGACCGTAATGGACTGGGGGTGGCCGTTCGCGGTCTTGCATCTGCGGATAAGAGCGGATAAGAGCGGATAAGAGTTGAGTATGCGAATTGCCCTGCTGTCCTATCGCAGCAAGGAGCATTGCGGCGGGCAGGGCGTCTACGTGCGCCATCTGAGCCGCGGCCTGGTCGAACTCGGCCACGACGTCGAGGTGTTCTCCGGTCAGCCCTACCCGGAACTGCTGGATCCGCGGGTGCGGCTGACCAAGGTGCCCAGCCTCGACCTCTACCGCGAGCCAGACCCGTTCCGGGTGCCCCGCCCAAGCGAGATCCGGGACTGGATCGACCTGCTGGAACTGCTGACGGTGTGGACGGCCGGCTTTCCCGAACCGCGCACCTTCACGCTGCGTGTCGCGCGGCTACTGGCCGAGCGGGCGGACGATTTCGACCTCGTCCACGACAACCAGAGCCTGGGAACCGGCCTGCTCACCATCGCCGACGCGGGGCTGCCGGTGGTGGCCACCGTGCACCATCCCATCACCCGCGACCGGGTGCTGGATCTCGCCGCCGCGCGATGGTGGCGAAAACCGTTGGTGCGCCGTTGGTATGGATTTTCCACGATGCAGGAGCGGGTGGCGCGCCAGATCCCCGACCTGTTGACCGTCTCGTCGTCGTCGGCCGCGGACATCGTCACCGACTTCGGGGTCACCCCGGATCAACTCCACGTGGTGCCGTTGGGGGTGAACACCGACCTCTTCCGGCCGGGTTCGCAACCACGCCAACCCGGTCGAATCATCGCGATCGCCAGCGCCGATACCCCGCTGAAGGGCGTCGGGACCCTGCTGCGGGCGGTGGCCAGGCTACGCAGCAGGCGCGATGTCGAGCTGCGGCTCGTCGCCAAGGTCGAAGCGAACGGCCCCACCCACAAGCTCATCGCCGAACTCGGCATCTCCGACATCGTGCACATCACCAGCGGACTTCCCGACGCAGAGCTGGCCCGATTGTTCGCCTCGGCCGAGGTCGCGTGCATACCCTCTCTCTACGAAGGGTTTTCGCTGCCCGCGGTGGAAGCCATGGCCAGCGGAACCCCGATCGTCGCCAGCCGGGTGGGTGCACTCCCCGAAGTTTTGGGGACCGACGGTGCCTGCGCTGAGCTGGTGCCTGCCGCCGATGTCGACGAGCTGACCCGCGCGCTCGGTGAGCTTCTCGACTCGCCCGAAAAGCGCCGCGGCATGGGGCAGGCGGGCCGAAGCCGCGCGCTCGACGTGTTCAGTTGGGAAGCCGTGGCCGCTCAAACCGCACGGGTCTACGAGCGGGGGATCGCCCGCCGGGCCGCCCTCGAGGGTGGGCCGCAATGCTGACCGTCGATTTCGACCGGCTCGGTATCGGGCCGTCCAGCAAGGTCATCGATGTCGGGTGCGGAGCGGGCCGGCACGCCTTCGAAGCGTATCGACGTGGCGCCGACGTCATTGCCTTCGACCACGACGAATCCGAACTGCGTTCCGTCGCTGCGATTCTGCGTGCGATGGCCGAGCAGGGCGAGGCGCCCGCCGCGGCGTCGGCGACCGTGGTTCTCGGTGACGCGCTGAACATGCCGTACGCCGACGAGACATTCGACTGTGTCATCGCCTCGGAAATTCTGGAACACATCCCCCACGACGACGTCGCCATCGCCGAACTGGTCAGGGTGCTCAAAGTCGATGGCACACTGGCGATCAGCGTGCCGCGATGGCTTCCCGAGCGGGTGTGCTGGCTGCTTTCCGACGAATACCACAGCAACGAAGGCGGCCACGTGCGCATCTACCGGGCCGGCGAATTGCGCGACAAGATTGCCGGCGGCGGAATGGATTT
>DASSGQ010000260.1:0-3274 GCA_035693385.1 Mycobacterium sp. | reverse complement strand
CGGCGCTCCGGTCGCCGCGGCCGCGGCCTGCGCGCGGGCTTCGAGTTCCATGCCGGCGTGCACGTCGTCGGGCGGACCCGTGCGCAGGATCAACGATCGGTGCTGCTCGCCCGTGACGGCGTCGAACGCCCACGTGGTGCGGCTGGCGCCGCCGGTCAACGCGCGCAGATTCTCGATCCTGACGCCGGCGCCGAGCGCCGGCGTCAGCACCCGCGGTAGGGCGAGCGCCAGCTCGGCCGGGCCCAGGACAGCCGTCACTTCGCGCCGAACTTCAACAGCCGCTGCGCTATCCGGCGAATCTGAATCTCCTCGGCGCCCTCGGTGATCCGGTAGCGGCGGTGATGGCGGTAGATGTGCTCGAACGGCTCGTGACGGCTGTAACCGAGCCCGCCGAAGATCTGCATGGCCCGGTCGGCGGCGTCGCAGACCAGTCGATTGGCGCGGTAATTGGCCATGGACACCTTGTCGGAGACCTCCATGTGGTGGTCACGGTCCAGATGCCAGGCCGCGTACTGCACCAGCAGCCGCACCATCTGGGCTTCGGTAGCCAGCTCGGCCAGTGGCCATTGCACGGCCTGGTTGACCGATAGCGGCTTGCCGAACACCGTGCGCTCGCGGGCATAGTCGGCGGCACGATCGATGCAGTATTGCGCCGCGCCCAGACTGCTTGCCGCCTGCCGAATCCGGTTCTCGTGCAGGAAAGTCTGTGCGACCTCCAGGCCGCGGTCCACCTCACCGAGCACCGAATCGCCGGGTACCCGCACGTCGTTCAGCTCGACCTCGCCGTGATCGGTCGGCATGTTGAACGTCCACCAGTAGAAGGGGACCTTGAATCCGGGCGCATCCGTCGGGACCAGGAAGGCGGTGATGCCCACCGCCGCTCCCGGCTCGCCGGAGGTGCGGGCGAAGATCAAGTCGTGGGTGGCTCGGTGCACCCCGGTGTTGAACCGCTTGGCGCCGTTGATCACCCAGCCGTCACCGTCGGGTTCGGCGTGTGTTTCCAGCCAGGTGGCGTCGGAGCCATGCCGCGGCTCGGTAAGGCCGAACGCCATGGACCGTTCCCCGGTGATCAGCGCCTCCGACCAAAGGCGACGCTGCGCGCCGGTGCCGAAGCGTTCCATCATGATCACCTGCGGAAAATTCCCGACGATCGACGACTCGTTCTGCAGGTCGTTGTGCAGGCCAAGGCCTTTGTGCGCCAAATGTTGGCGAATGACGGCCATGTCGAGGTTGGTGCCGTCCCGGCCACCCAACGACGCCGGCAGCCCATAGCGCAGCCAGCCCGCCTCATCGGCCCGTCGGCGCATCTCGGCGAGCAGCTCCTCCCATTCGCGCGACGGGACGCCGTCGTTGTCCCAATCGGTGCGGGCATGTTCTCGGCGCTGGTCGAAATATTGCATGTGGCCGCGTTCCAGCGGCTTGATTTCGGCCTCGATGAACTCGTCCATCTCGGCGAGCAGGCCCGGAAGATGTTCTGGGAGAGTGAAATCCACAATTATCTCCTCAAGATCTCGTTACGCCGCCGTACAGAGCTTTCAGGTCCGAGTCCGGTCGCCGGCATGCAACAGTGCACTCGGAAGATCATGGCCGACAAGCGATTTGGCGACTCGCGCGGCGGCGATGGCGGCAGACAGGTCGATGTCGACGTCGATGTCGCTGTCCCGCAACAGGTACACCAGGTCCTCGGTGGCGATGTTGCCGGTGGCGCCGGGTGCGAACGGGCAGCCGCCCAGCCCGCCGACCGAGGCGTCCAGCCGGGTGACCCCGGAGCAGACCGCGGCGTAGGCGCTGGCCAGCCCGGCGCCGCGGGTGTTGTGGAAATGCCCGCCCAGCGGCATGTCTCCGATTACCGGACGCAGTTGTGCGATCAGCGAACTCACCCGTTTCGGGGTGGTGGTGCCGATGGTGTCGGCGATCGAGAACCTGTCGACGCCCCGATCGCGGGCGGCCGCGCCGATCTCGAGTACCCGCCCCGGCGGGGTCGGCCCTTGGAACGGGCAGTCCCAGGCCGTGGCGACGATGACTTCAACGCTCATGTTGCTGTCGTGCGCGATGGCGACGATCTCCTCGATCTGGTCGGTGGCCTCGGCACTGTTGCGCCCGACGTTGGCGCTGCTGAACGCGTCGCTGGCGGCCACCACGTACTCGATCGATCGCAGTCCGGCGGCGGCGGCGCGCTTGGCGCCGTTGGGACCGGCCACCAGGGCCGAGAACTCGATGTCGGGGTAGTCGTGCAGCTGCGCGGCGAGCTCGGCCGCGTCGGCCATCGCGGGCACCTTGGAGGGGGAGACGAATGCGGTGGCCTCCACTTCGCGCACCCCGGTGGCGGCCACCGCAGCCAGCAGTTCCAGCTTGGCCGTCAAGGGGATTGGCTTCTCGATCTGCAGGCCGTCGCGCAGCGACACCTCGCGAATATCGACGTGGGGGCTCATAACACCCCCTCGGCGCGCAATTCGCCGAGTTCCTCGGTGGTCTTTCCCAGCAGCCCGACGTAGACGTCCTCGTTGTGCTGCCCGGGCCGTGCCGGTCCGGCGTGGCGGACACGGCCGGGGGACTCGGAGAGCACCGGCACGACGCCCGGACCCAGGACATCGCAGCCGACTCGTTCGTCGTAGTGTTCGACCAGCATGCCGCGCGCACGAAGCTGGGGATCGTTGACCACCTCGGCGACGGTGTTGATCGGCCCCGCGATCACCCCTGCGGCGGAAAGTGTTTCGATGATGTCGCCGGGTTGTCGCTCGGCGGCCCACGCGCCGATGATCGTGTCGAGTTCGTCTTGGTTGCGGCCACGGGCGCCGTGGGTGGCGAACCGGTCGTCGGTGGCCAGCTCGGGACGCCCCATCGCCTTGCACAGCCGGGCGAACACGGTGTCCTGGTTGGCGGCGATCACCAGCCAGGAGCCGTCGGCGCTGCGGTAGATGTTGGACGGCGCGATGCCGTCCAGCCGGGTGCCCGACGGTCCGCGCACTACTCCGCCGACGGCGTAGTCGGGAATCGTGGATTCCTGCACCGCCAAACACGATTCGGTCAGCGCGACGTCGACCACCTGGCCGTGCCCGGTGACGCTGCGGCGATACAGCGCGGCCAGCGCGCCCTGCGCGCCGAACATGCCGGCCAGGCTGTCGCCGAGCGAGAGTGCCAGCCGGGGCGGGGGCCCGCCGGGAAAGCCGTTGAGGTGACGCAGCCCGCTGGCGGCCTCGGCCACCGAGGCGTAGCCGGCCTTGTGTGCATCCGGCCCGGTCTGCCCGTAGCCCGACACCCGGACCAGGATGAT
>DASSGQ010000259.1:0-3466 GCA_035693385.1 Mycobacterium sp. | reverse complement strand
ACGGCTCGGTCCCCGACAGCGCCGCTTCGCTGTCCGAATGCGCAGCCGCCACATCCAGAGCCCGCGACAGCGCATCACACCCGGACAGGTCCACCGCGCTAGTCGACGTGGCCTGCAGCACCCGCTGGGCGTGCCACAGGTCGTTGTCCACCGTCTCGGCCAGCATGGCCCGGACGCGTTCGTGGGCTTCGTCGCCGGTGAGCTGTTCACGGCGCGGCGTCAGCACCATCAGTTCGGTTTCGCACCTCTTGTGAAACCGCTTACGATACACGAAACGATAAGCACCGCAGCTGATTTCGGCGCAGACCTCAGAGCCGACGTCGCTGTTGGTCGGCTTGACCTGCTTCACTTCTTTCTTCGTGGAGCGATCCCTGGATTCCAGCAGCAGGTCCAACGCCTCGATCATCGACGACTTGCCGATCTCGTTGGCTCCACAGACCACCACCACGCCGTGATCGGGGAACTCGATTTCGCGATGTGCGATGCCGCGGTAGTTCGTCAGGACCAGCCTGTGCAGCTTCACGCGGCGCCCCGATCTGCGAGTCGCAGCAATAACGCGAGCGCGCCCTGCGCGTCGACGGCTGACTCTGCATCGCCCGCACGTGCCGTCGACACCAATTCGTCGACGGCCGCGGCGGCGAACCCCCCGATGCCGAGATCGGTGAACTCGCCGTCAGCGGGTATGACCGCCAGTTCGGTGTGGCGCTCCCACAGGCCCAGCCAAGCGAATAACCGTGCGTACCTGTCCAGGCACGCATCCAATGCGGCGCGGTCGGTGACCGTCAGCGAACCAGTCAGCGCCAACCGCACCACCGTTCGGTCCTTCTCGGTCAGCAGATCCAAATTCAGGTCAAGGTCGACGATGTCGCGGCTGGTGTCGACCTGACGGTGCATCGTGGCAAACCGCCAGCGGCCGACACGCCGGGACTCCACGGTGACGGCGCGGCGCGGGTCGCTTTCGTCGATGTCCACGACCAGAACATGGCCTGGGTCCGCTTCGACATCGTCGAAGTTGGTGACCTCAGGCGAGCCCGAATACCAGACTCGCCCGCTGGCCCCCACCTCCGTGAGCGAATGCTTGTCTCCCAGTGCCACATAGTGCACCACACCACTGCGCAAGGCGTCGTCGAGGGCGGCGAGCCGGATCAGCGACGGTTTCTCACGATCGGGGTCGAGCACATCAACGCCGCCATGGGCGACGAGCACGCGGGTGACCGGGCCCTCCGGGAGGCCCTGGAGAACTTGGGCGACCAGGTCGGTGGTCGGGGCCTTGGATCGCCATGGCGCAGCGACGATTTCCAGGCCGGGCCGAACCCGATGGACACCGGCGCGATCCAGCACCACTACGTTGTCGGGACGTTCGGCGGTGAACAGCGCGCTGGTGTACACCGACGACGCATCGAGCGGATCGTGGTTGCCGGGGAGCAGATAGACCGGAATTCCGATGGCACGCATGGCCTCCAGGGACTGACCGATCACCTGCGGGGCGAGCTGATTGTGTTCGAAGACGTCACCCGCCACCACAACGAACTCGGCGCCCACCTCCGCGGCCAGCAGGCCGAGACCGGCCACCGCGTCGCGACGGGCCGCCGAATACCGTGGCTGGGCATCGCCGGCAAGGAAGTGCCGCGTCATGCCCAGCTGCCAGTCGGCGGTGTGCAGGAATCGCATCCCGTTTCTCCTGAGTACGTGGTGGTCAAGGCAACGCGAAGTCTAGGTCCGCCTACCGACAACTCCGGGGATGCGCACCGGCATGGCCAATAGGTGGAATGCGGCTGGGTGCGGTCAGGCTCGCCGGCTCGGTCGCTGGACGTGATGCCCGACGGGTGCGTCGATCTGTTCGTGAGCTCCCAGGGCGAGGTCATGATCGTGGGCCCCGCGTGACCCCAGGTCGGTTGCGTTCGGGTCCACGCGCGACGGTAGTTGCTTTGAAAGCCAGGGATATTGGCCTAAACGACGATTTCTGGCGAGTTGTGCGGTAATTTCACGCTGCGCGCAAACCGCACCGTGTTGGCTTAAATCCCTTGTGTCACTGCGGTATCAGTAGTCTCAGGGCGGCGTTGGTTGTCGGTGGGCTCGGATAGTTTAGCGGTGTGGGTGCCACCAAGGTTGTTGATCGCGAGGCGTTGTCGGCCGCGTTGGATGCCTTGGATGCCACGTTTGACGAGGTCGCCGAGTTTGACTGCGAGACATTGACCACTCGCGAGCAGCTGGCGTTGTTGGAGCGCTTCGAACGGCTGCGGCGGCGGCTGCCGGCCATCGAACACCCGCTGATCAATTCCATTGCCCGCCAGGCCACCGCCGAGGAGCTGGGCGGCAAATTATCCCACGCGATCGCCGAGTGGACGCTGACCAGCCGCGCCGAAGCCTCCCGGCGTATCAAAGAAGCCGCCGACCTGGGACCGCGCCACGGGCCGACCGGTGAGCCGCTTGCCCCGGTGTTGGCCGCCACTGCCGCCGCACAACGGAAAGGCGAGCTCGGGGCCGGGCAGGTGGCGGTGATCCGCCGCTTCTACCATCAGCTCCCCGGCTGGGTCGATGCCGCCACCCGTGAGCAGGTCGAAACCCGGTTGGCCCGCGAAGGCACCCAGTACCGGCCCGAACAATTGGCCGGGCTGGCCGACACGCTGGCCGACTGCCTCAACCCCGACGGCGCCTACACCGACGAAGACCGCGCCCGGCGCCGCGGTGTGACGTTGGGTAATCAAGAAGCCGATGGCATGTCGGCGCTGCGCGGCTGGCTGACCCCCGAAGCCCGCGCCACCGTTGAGGCCCTGCTGGCCAAACTGGCCGCCCCCGGGGTGTGCAACCCCGCCGACAACGCCCCGACCGTGGACGGCCCACCCTCACAAGACGCGATCGACAAAGACACCCGCTCGGCCGGCCAGCGCAACCACGACGCGCTGCTGGCCGCGCTGCACGCCCTGTTGGCCTCGGGAAACCTGGGCCAACACAATGGGCTGCCCGCCGCCATCATCGTCACCACCACCCTGACCGAGCTGGAAACCGCCGCCGGCAAAGGGCTCACCGGTGGAGGCACCATTCTGCCGATGAGTGACGTGATCCGCCTGGCCCGCCACGCCCACCAGTACCGCGCGGTCTTCGCCAACGGCCAAGCCTTGGCGCTGTATCACACCAAATGGCTGGCCTCCCCCACACAACGAATCGTGCTCTACGCCAAGGATCGTGGCTGCTCGGCGCCCGGTTGCGAGGTCAAGGGCTACTACTGCGAAGTCCACCACACCACCGACTACGCCAAATGCCACACCACCGACGTCAACCAACTCACCTTCGCCTGCGGCACCCACCACCGTATCCTGCAACCCGGCGGCTGGACCACCCGCGCAAACACCCGGGGCGACACCCAATGGATCCCGCCACCACACTTAGACCGCGGCCAACCCCGCACCAACACGTTTCACCACCCGGAAAAACTCCTCCGCGACGACGGGAATGCCGACGGGGA